>CABSGW010000259.1 GCA_902477365.1 uncultured Prevotellaceae bacterium | reverse complement strand
CAGTACCCTAATACCTGCTTATTATAAAAACTCCGGCACAAAGACAATCTCTTCGTGCCGGAGTTAAGCTATCACAACTTGGTTAATGCTTACTTTTCCTTATTCTCTTTCAATGCCTCGGTAATGCGTGCTTCCAACTCCTCGCAAAGTTCCGGATTGTCTTTCAACAGATTCTTCACCGCATCCCGTCCTTGCCCTATCTTGGTTTCATTGTAGCTATACCACGAACCACTCTTCTTCAGAATAGCCAGTTCCGTACCTAAATCGACAATCTCCCCAATGCGCGAAATTCCTTCGCCAAACGTGATTTCAAATTCGGCTTTCCGGAAAGGAGGCGCTACCTTGTTCTTCACCACTTTAACCCGAACTTGGTTACCGACAGGCTGATCACCGTCTTTCAAGGTTGCTGTGCGACGGATGTCCAAACGCACACTGGCATAAAACTTCAGCGCATTACCACCGGTGGTTGTTTCAGGATTACCAAACATCACACCGATCTTTTCACGCAACTGGTTGATGAAGATACAAGTTGTATTGGTTTTGCTAATGGTTGAAGTCAACTTACGCAAAGCCTGGCTCATAAGCCGAGCTTGCAACCCTACCTTGTTGTCACCCATATCGCCATCCAACTCAGCTTTAGGAGTTAACGCAGCCACCGAGTCTACCACGATAATATCGATTGCAGACGAACGTATCAACTGGTCCGCAATCTCAAGCGCCTGCTCTCCGTTATCGGGCTGTGAGATGAGCAACTCATCCACATTCACACCCAATTTGGCTGCATAGAAACGGTCAAAAGCGTGCTCGGCGTCAATAAAGGCCGCAATGCCTCCATTTTTCTGCGCTTCGGCAATGGCATGGATAGCCAGCGTAGTTTTACCGGAACTCTCCGGGCCATAAATCTCAATGATACGTCCTTTCGGATATCCGCCAACGCCCAATGCCGTGTTCAACGCAATGCTTCCGGTCGGAATCACCTCCACATTTTCGATCTGTTCATCACCCAGCTTCATGATGGCTCCTTTGCCAAAATCTTTTTCAATCTTGGCCATCGCAGCCTGTAATGCCTTTAGTTTTTCACTGACAGCACCTCCACCAGCCGGATTCAAGTCGTCTTTCTTTGCCATTGTTATTCTTTATTTTGTTTACGACCCAGGAGTTGCTCCCCATGTGTCTTGGTTTTAATTTCTTTCGGGCCGATGATTTGTTCAATGTACCCTTCCTCATTAATAAGGAAAGTAGTGCGCTGCGTCCCCATATAGGTACGACCATAAAGTTTTTTCTCTACCCACAGGCCAAAGGCTTCAACCAATTTCTTATCAGTATCGGCAACCAATGAGAAAGGAAGTTCATACTTCTCTATAAACTTACGGTGTGAGGCCTCACTGTCTACGCTCACTCCTATCACCTCATAACCGGCGGCACGCAACTCACTGTAATTGTCGCGCAAACTACAAGCCTCGGCTGTACAACCCGATGTATTATCCTTGGGATAAAAATAAAGCACAATCTTACGTTTTCCGTACTGACTCAGGCGAATTTCTTCACCATGCTCGTTCACGCCCAATAAATCGGGTACTTTATCTCCTACCTGCATACTTTTCTCTCTATTTTACTGTATAATTTAATTTGCGTGTTGTCTTACCTTTGGTATCCACACGTGCCTCCAAGCGCCCGAACAGTTTTTTCAGCATATACGACACACGATGCGTGCGTTTGCAATAGCTTTCAAACGTATCACGATGATAGTCGAACCCTTCTTTCCAACAAGCATTCGGCGACAAATAACAATAAGTCAGATCCTCAATAACCTTATTTGTGTCTATTGCATTCTCTTCTATCGCCTCCAAGTGTTCGCGCATCGGTATAAGGCAAGTGATGCCTTTGGCCCGACATTCCTCGACCAAGGGAAGCAATATGTCGTCATAACAGGCGGCAATGTGCTGCAAGGAGAAGTTGGCATACTCTGTCTCACCTATTTGCTGGATAGGCCTCAGCTGTACCACATCCAAAGGTACATCGCGGAACACCTCCCAAAAACGGGATAACTCCTCCATGTTGTCCTCATTCAACGTGTAGTTTAGCCGTATACTAAACGCAGGGAACTCGCGTTTGAGTGCAGTTAAATCGGCCAAAAGCCTTAAAAAAGACTCATAATTTCCATGCGTCATCAGGAACTCATAGGTTTCGCGCCTGATGCCATGTGCCGAAATGGTCAGTTCATCCAATCCGGCCTCGGCCAACTCCTTAAGTTTACTGAACGTCAACAAATTGCCATTCGTTGTCAGCGATATATAAGGAATGTGATATTTCCGTCCCAAACGCACCACATCGGCCAACCGCTGATAGACCGTGGGTTCAGCCCCACAGCCAATCTGCAACTTCAACGTGCGATGGAACAACGCCTTGGCTATAGCCTCAACGTCATTCCACTCCAGCGTACCGTGTAGCGACTTACGGCTTTCGGCATCGCTGAAATAACACATTTTGCACCGTAGGTTACAAGCAATCACGGGATCAAAGAATACCCCCAAATACCGTCTGCCACTCACATGCAATCCCAACAGTCCAAGCAACTTGATACGTGGACTCTTCAGCTTACCGAAAAGTTTCAGCCATCGGTATATGTTCTTCATCTGCCTGCCCCTACAACTGCTTAAAGTTCCAAATCTCCGTCAAAGATTTCATGCCAAGGCAGACCTTGCTTGTTCAGTTCGGCCATG
>CABSGW010000258.1 GCA_902477365.1 uncultured Prevotellaceae bacterium | reverse complement strand
ACTGTTCTATGTTCCCGATAGTTCCTTCCTTCACGCCACAAAGATAAATGGTATTCCTCACAATATGCCTTAAGCGGATTTTCTGTATTTTTCTTCGCAGCATCCAAAGCATAGCAGTTTCCAAATTCAAAAAATTTCAAATTCGGATTTTTGCGGTTATAATTATAAGCGATACTTTCCAAGCCACCAAACAGCAACGTCTGACGCATCGCATTCAAATCTGCACTCAACGGGTTCAACAATAACACAGAACATGCAGGATTGTAAGTAGACAAATCACTATAATAACCCGCTTTAGTCAATGAGTTGTTCAATATTTCATTAAATCCACAACCCACCAACTGTTCAGCAATCAAATTCTGCATTTTGTTACTCTTATCAGCATCTCCCTTGATCATCAAACAAGAATTCAAGGCAGACGGAATCTCTACGTTATTATAACCGTAGATACGCAGGATATCTTCTACCACATCGCAGGGACGTTGTACATCCACCCGATAAGCAGGTACGCGCAACTTCAAACCGGTCTCGGTCTCTTCTACAATCTCCATCTCCAGACTGGTGACAATGCGTTTGATCATATCAGTCCCAATTGACTTACCTATCAGTTTGTCTACATAATCATAAGACAAATCTACTGCAAAGCCCGTATTGCTAAATGCATTCACGTCTTTCACTTGCATGGATATTTTTCCACCGGCCAATTCCTTTGCCAACAATGCAGCCTGTTGCAAAGCATACAACTGGATATTAGGATCTATACCACGCTCAAAACGGAAACTTGCATCCGTATTCAAACCATGACGACGAGCGCTTTTACGTACCCAAGTAGGATGGAAATAAGCACTCTCAAACAACACATTCGTAGTTGTTTCATAAGTACCCGATCCTTTACCACCGAAAATACCGGCAATACACATAGGTGCTTCAACATTACAAATGGCCAAATCGCGATCACTTAATTTATGTTCTACGCCATCCAATGTAACAAACGGAGTACCTTCAGGCATAGTCTTCACAACAACCTTTTTACCCGTTATCATATCTGCATCAAAACAATGCAGAGGCTGTCCGTAAGCAAACAAAACGTAATTTGTAATATCTACAATATTATTAATAGGACGTACACCTATTGTGCGTAATTTATCTTGCAACCAAGCCGGACTCTCCTTCACTTCACAACCTGTCAAAGTCACTGCACAATAACGCGGACAAGCTTCGCTGTTCTCAACAACGACATCAATATCCAAATCCGTATTATCAACCGCAAATCCGTCCGTACCCGGGCGATGAAGCGATGTTGGCCGATCATTACGTACCATCCATGCATACAAGTCACGAGCCACACCATAATGCGAACAAGCATCAGCACGGTTTGGCGTAATATCCACTTCAATTACATAATCGCTCTTCACATTATAATAAGTAGCCGCAGGACAACCAACCGGAGCGTCAGCTGGCAACACAATAATGCCGTCATGACTTGTACCAATACCTATTTCGTCTTCGGCACAAATCATACCAAAACTCTCAATACCTCGTAACTTCGTTTTTTTTATGACAAAGCACTCATCTCCGTCATAAAGTTTACACCCTAAAGTAGCTACAATTACTTTCTGCCCTGCAGCAACATTCGGTGCACCACAAACAATTTGGACAGGATCAGCACCATCGCCCAAATTGACAGAGCATACATGCATGTGATCCGAATTAGGATGAGGCTCGCAGGTCAACACCTCGGCAACAACCAGTCCTTCCAGCCCACCTTTGATGGTCTGAACCTCTTCAACAGCACCAACTTCCAAACCAATAGAAGTCAAGGCCTCGGCTACCTCTTGAGCTGTTATGTCGAAATCAACATACTCCTTCAGCCAATTGTAAGAAATATTCATATAGCGTTTGTCGTTAATATTCTAAAAAACAGATGCAAAAATAGTTCATTTTTCTCAGAAAACCAAGTATCCGTACCAAATCATTCAATTAGAAACCTGTATCTCTTAAAAAGGCACATCGCCACCTGGAACCGGTATGTCAAACGGACTAGGCGGAATGTCCGAAGCTATCGGAACACCCGGTATATCATACGGTACTTCAGGCCCACTGATCATACCCTCACCAGGAACAGGAGCAACCACATCATCATCTGGATTCTGAAAACGGGCATATTGTCCCTTAAAGGTCAACAACACGTCTCCTACCGCACCATTACGGTGCTTGGCAATAATGATTTCAGCCATTCCATGCAAATCACGACCGTTCTCATCTTCAAAAATATGATAATATTCCGGACGGTGTATGAAACAAACCATATCGGCGTCCTGTTCTATCGCACCCGATTCACGCAAATCGCTTAATTGCGGTCGTTTACCTTCACGTCCTTCCCGGTTTTCAACCCCACGGTTCAACTGACTCAAAGCCAGGATCGGAATATTCAACTCTTTCGCCAATCCTTTCAACGAGCGACTTACAGTACTCACCTCCTCCTGACGGCTACCGAAACTCATTCCGCTGGCATTCATCAGCTGCAAATAGTCTATCATAATCACCTTCACACCATGCTCACGCACCAAACGTCGTGCCTTTGTACGTAACTCAAACACAGACAGTGAGGGAGTATCGTCTACAAACAACGGCGCTCCTTTCAGGTCTTTTATTTTATAATCCAATTGTCCCCACTCATAAGGAGCCAATTGCCCGCTCTTGATCTTTTCACCCGTGATTTCG
>CABSGW010000257.1 GCA_902477365.1 uncultured Prevotellaceae bacterium | reverse complement strand
ATGTAGTGCTATGGACGGCGATGCACATTTGGCTGTCGCAGATGATCCGGCGGACCAAACGGTTGAAACAACGCTTGCAGGAAGCAAATCAGGACGCGTAATAAGGAATTAGAAAATAAACAGGTTGGCGGCAGATCGATATACGGTCTGTCGCCAACTTGTTTATAAAGGGGGGGAAGACTTAATTATCTGTTCTTTTACAACGTCTTTATCCTGAACTCACATATATTAAGGAAATTGAAAAAGGAATAACCCTGATTTTAAAGGTGTCGAATTCGACATCTTTTGAAATGAAGCAAATTTCAGTTTTTGATAAAAAGAAGTTCAAAATCTCCCATAACAATGGAGAGGATTTCTGTATGTATTCGTGCGGTTACTTGGGATTCATGGGCTAAATATGTATATTTGCAAAAAGAAACATGAAGGAGGATAGCCTATGAAGATAGCCATTATCGGCGCCGGGAATATGGGCGCAGCGATTACACGCGGATTGATGCGTGGTGTACATAATCAGGAGTGGGAAGTGGCTGTAGCCAACCCGCACGAGAACAAGTTGCGTGTACTGCAAACGGAGTGGCCGCAACTGCATACCTATACCAATAACTGGGAGGCGGCACTGGATGCACAGGTTATAATTCTGGCCGTAGAACCCGACCGGGTGGCCGACGCCTATGACCAGGTGGCTCCTCAGCCGGGACAGTTGGTGGTATCCATAGCGGCGCGTTTCGGACTGGATCGCTTGGAAGAGCTGATGGGAAGCGATGTGCCGTTGTTCAGGGCCATGCCCAATACGCCGATTGCCGTAGGAGAGGGCATGACGCTGATTGCATCGCGTCATGCCTCGCCGGAGGATGAACGCCTGGTGTTGTCGGTTTTCCGCGAGGCCGGAGGAGCGATGCTATTGCCCGAGTCGCAGTTGGAGGCCGGCATGGTACTGGCCTCGTGCGGAGTAGCCTATACCATGAAATATGTACAGGCTATGATACAGGGAGGAATCGAACTGGGACTGACCCCGCAAGTGGCGATGCGTCTTACGGCCCAGGCCTTGATAGGCAGCGGCCGTCTGTTGCTGGATGACGAAACCCACCCGGCCATCGAACTGGAACGGGTCACCACTCCGGGCGGCGTCACCATCAAAGGCGTGAACGAACTGGATCATGCAGGCTTTGCTTCGGCAGTACTTCGTGCGGTGAAAGCGGCTAAGTGAGTACGAATAGGCTGTAAGCATCTCGGTGTAACGGTAATTGATGAAATCAAAGGGGCTGTTTCAAACACAATTTGAGATGGCCCTTGTTTGTAGAAAGAAAAAAGGTGTGATTATATGGGGGTATTCCTGTTTCAAATAGAGCCTCCTTTTCATGTCATCCGACAATACATGAAAGTCCGTATATAACGAAAAATTAGGTGAGAAACACGGAACTCCCCTTTTCTAAATAGGCTATTTTCTTCTGGATAGAATTTACTTAACTGGCTTGTTTGAAACCTTTGCTCTTATGCGGCTCAGACTAACCGGGGTAATACCCAGATAAGATGCAAGATGCTCTAACGGGATTCGTAAGAATAACTGCGGTTGTTTTTTCAGCAAGGTCTCATAACGTTCTGCTGCGGTGGTGAATAATAGCGGGATAAATCGTTCTTCAGCCTGTAAAAATTCCAGTTCTGCAAACTTTCGTCCCCAATTGGCTATGTGAATGTCTTGAAGGAACAGGGACTCCAAAACACTTCGCTTTAGAATATAGACCACCGTATTCTCCATACATTCAACGGTTTCATATCCGGGCTCATTATTCACGTAACTTTTTAGCGAAACAACAGTAGCCCCTTCCATCCCAATCCAAAACGTAATATTGCGTCCCTTAACAGGTATATATGCCCTCACAACTCCTTGTGCTACAAAAAACAGATCACTCTCGACAACCCCGGCTTCTATGAGGTGGCTTCCTTTGGGATACATAACCTTCGTTAGCTTGACAAGCACGTTTTGTACGGAATCCTCCGGTAACGGGTATATGTTGTTGATTATATGCTTTATGTCTGTATGCTGCATCTGTTCCAAGTTGTTTACAAAAGTACGAAAAATCCATGGAATAGTGTTTTCTTATCATTTGATAAGTCGCTTCTTATCAAATGATAAGGGTTAGGTCTGTGGGGAAGGACTATATTTGCAGGTATATCAGAAAGTATGGATAGATGAATTGGATTATTTTGGTTATTGCCGGATTGTTTGAATCCGGGTTTGCATTTTGTTTGGGGAAAATGAAAGGAGTTACAGGTTCCGAATATTATCTTTGGGGGGTAGGCTTTATTGTTTGCCTGGCAATCAGTATGTTGTTATTGGCTAAAGCGGTACAGACATTGCCCATTGGCATAGCTTATCCGGTATGGACGGGTATTGGTGTGGTGGGTACGGCCGTACTGGGTATCTTGTTTTTTCATGAACCGATAACGGTGGCACGCTTGTTCTTTATAACCACATTAATAGCCTCGATCATAGGATTAAAGATTGTTTAACCGTAAAGGGAAAGGATATGCTCAGAGGAAGGTACCGTAAACGATAACGGTTTATCTACAGAAAGCCGTACGGCTATTCTTGGAAAAGGATTGCAGCCGTATCGGTTCTTAATGAGAAAAGAGGCTATCCTTATACCGTTTCTTAAAGTAGTCGTTAAACCCCAATCAGTCATTAGGCTTCGCTTTGATTTCAGAACTATGCCGCTAAATTAT
>CABSGW010000256.1 GCA_902477365.1 uncultured Prevotellaceae bacterium | reverse complement strand
CCCCATTCGCAACCAAACGGGGCTTTCCTATTCGTATCATTTCTATATTCGATTATTAATTCAAAACATACTCTTTTTGAATGGTCTCGATTTCTTTGCCCGTAAATCGTTTTATAGCCTCCCGGTTATCTATTAACAATGATGCTTTCTTGACCGTATTATCCTCTTTCCGTATAAGGTCATATAACAAAAATGTCTGTGTAAGCAGTTCACTTGTACGGACATTTTTCACGATTGAAAAAGTATATTTTTCAATCGTTTTTTCTATCGGATTTAAATAAGCATGAAGAAGTACGGAGTAATCGGCCAGGACACCGTCTATATACCATCCGTCATATGGTGTAAAGGTAAAATTCCCCAAACTATAAGTAGAAAGGCCTGTTTCGTATAATTGATAAGGTAAAATACAATGAGGATGGTTCCCCACAATAAGGTCAACACCTTCCTTTTTCAGTTCGCGATGGATGAATTGTGTATATGCCCCTATCTCATTGTTATATTGTCCCCCACAATGTAAATTGCAAACCACAAAGTCCGCGTGTGTACAGGCTTTTCGTATTTTAAGCCTGACCCGCTCCATATATCGTTCGTTATCAGGATTATGTATTTCAACAGGAAGTACATTGTCCAATTCACCTTGGGCTTTCCTTTTCGGCAGGAATGTCCGTAAAAATTCTTTACAACTTACCGGTATATTCCTCACAACTTGCTTTTTAATTTTCTGTAATCCTGAAGGAGGTAGCGGTTTATAGCGTAATTCCTGGGATTGCTGTTTCAATAAGTCGATCATATAGGTCTTTTCTTCTGGTAACAACAAGCCGTGAAATTCGGAGTTAACACCATAAGTAAAAGAAATGAAGGCTACTTTCATCCCTTGAAACTCCTTTACCAGTAGATTTCGGCTCTCCATCTCTGTCCGATATGTTCCCGAATGATCGAATTGGTATTTATCCAAGAAAAAGAGCGTGTCAATAAGGCCTTGTTCTCCCCGATCCATTGCATGGTTGTTTGCCGTTGACAAATAATGGAAACCACATTGCTTCAATGCCGACAAAAAGGATTCGGGTGTGTTGAAAACAGCAGCTTCGTCCGTAAAATGTCCCTGGCTACCTCCTATAGGAGTCTCCAGGTTTCCACATAAATAATCCGATTCACGTAAAAAGCCAACTATCGGGCTGAAAACCTGGCTGTAATCGTATGTCCCGTCTTCTTTCCTGCAGGCTTGGTTTTGTAAAGCACTGCTCATGATATCCCCTGTAAAAGTCAACTTTATCAACTCCTTTTTCATTTTAAATATTGCTTCTTTAAGTCATGTATATTGCAGACGTTGAACAACCAGGACATACAAAAAAATAATGCCATATATCCTAGCCCCCCAACGAGTAGTTGTGTGAATGGGAAGGAGAAGAACCCTATAAGATAATATACACCTGCACCGACCAGGATAGAAAGTGTATAGACTCCTTTTATATCTTTCACCAAAGCAAGAAAACCATATCCGAAATGTTTTTTTACGTAATGTGTCCCTATAAATAACATGATATAGACTATGGCAATCTGACATAAAATCAGCATGGTGATGTTAGCCCAGAAAGCTAATAAACATACGGCAGATATTGCAATCAGGTGGGTGATAAACTGTATCTTAAGGAACACATCCGACCTTCCTATTACATTCAAGATGTTTAAGTTCAATGTTGTCAGCGGAAACAGCATTCCTCTAAAACACAGAAGTTGGAGCATCCAGACAACATCGAGCCATTTATCTGTCAGCACAATACGGATAAGGGGCTCGCTCAGTGCAGCCAAACACATCATCAAAGGGAACACAATGAAAGAAAACAGTTGCAGCGACTTCCTGTATGCAACAAGTAAACGTTCCTTGTCATCTTGTATCTGGCAAAGAGCCGGAAAATACACACGTTTCAGGATCTCACACACATTAGATGACGGGAACAGATAAAACTGGTCGGCACGGGTGTAACATCCCAAATCATGCGCATTGAAACGGCGGCCGATGATCAAGACATAAAGTTGATTATAAACAGTGTATACCAACCCCGAGATCAAGATGTTCGAACCAAAACGGAACAGGCTGCGCAATCGACTGAAAGAAAAATACCATAATGGAATCCATCTTGAATAGTAAGCCAGCAGAAAAGTATTTAAAACGGATGAAAGCAGGCTATTGGCGACCAGTGACCAAACACCAAAACCCGAGTAAGCCAGATATAAGGCTGTCATTCCGGAAACGACCGCTGAGACAAACGAAGCTTTTGATTGCGTTTTAAAATCAATCCTGATAGTCAGGAGTGTACGTTGTATGACTGAAAAAGAATTTATCACTAACGTTAGTCCTGATATACGCAGAATATCGACTAATAAAGGCTGTTTATAAAATTGGGCAATGGCAGGAGCAGAAAAGAACAATATGACGTAGACGAATATGCCGATTATGACATTGAAATAGAATACTGTCGAGAAATCATGATCCCCTGCATTTTTGCGTTGGATTAAGGCCGTTGAGAATCCGCTGTCAATAAAACTTTGGGAAATGGTCAGAAAAACAACGAGCATTCCTACCAGACCATAATCTTCCGGTAGTAGAATCCGTGCTAACAATAACTGTACGAGAAATGAGATCCCTTGGACGGAAAAACGTTCAAAAGCACTCCAAAAAGCACCTTTTAATAGCTTATTCTTCATTATCCTTTTCTATTTTAATCATAAATTTACCCTCTA
>CABSGW010000255.1 GCA_902477365.1 uncultured Prevotellaceae bacterium | reverse complement strand
TATTATAATCCACCATTCGAGTTTAGTAACCTACTTGATCAGATTATTTGTAAAGGATATGTACCTATACTGGCCCATCCGGAACGCTATCGTTATATGTCTATTCATGACTGTAAGGAATTGAGCGAAAGAGGGGTTAAGTTGCAACTGGATCTTACGGCCGTTGTGGGAGCATATGGAAAAGATGTACAAGAGAAAGCACGGGCTTTACTAAAAAAAGACTATTATTCGATCCTCGGAAGTGATCTGCATCGTTTGGATGCTTTTGTCAGATGGCTAAATGTACCGCTCAGAAAGGATCTGCTAATTTCATTGCAATATTTAATGAACAAATGAAATATAACATGTTACGTATCAAAAAAAATCCCTGTATTTCCGTATTCATATTGCTTGCATGTACCTTTAGCCTCTTAAGTTGCAGTACACCAACCAAGGTGGTATATTTACAAGATATACAACCCAACATAACCGTTGCGTTACAGGAGGCAAAGGATATTACGTTACAACCCGGTGATAAGTTAAGTATAGTAGTATATAGTCGCGATCGGGAACTCGTACAAATGTTCAATCTCGGACATTCTGTCAACGCTTCTTCTGAAACAAGTGGAAGTAACAACCGTAATTCCTTTTATACAGTCAATAAAGATGGAAAAATAGACATCCCTGTTTTGGGACTCATCAGTGTAGAAGGACTCACTCGTCTGGAAGTATCTGATTTGATAAAATATCGGCTGCTATCCGGAAAATTAGTACGTGATCCGACCGTAACAGTGGAATATGCAAATATCAGTTATTTTGTTATGGGTGAGGTGGGTAACCCCGGTCGTCAACTGATAGATCGTGACAGAATAACGTTACTTGAAGCACTCGCTCAGGCTGGTGACCTCACCATTCAAGGACGCCGTGACAATATTCTTGTTTTACGTACGGAAAATGGAAAACAAATTCCTTACCGGGTAGATATTACGCAAACAGAAAGTCTGTATGCTTCACCGGTTTACTATTTACAGCAGAATGATTTAGTTTATGTAGAACCGAATGAAATGCGTATCAACCAATCTAAACTGAATGCCAACACGTTACGTACACCAGGATTTTGGTTTGGAGCATCTTCTTTTGCACTCTCTCTGATTTTACTTCTTACCAAATAGCCGTAAGTATGGAAAGATATACACCCACTACCAACAAACGAAAACAAACCTCCGAAAATAACAGGTTGCGCATACAAGATTGGTTATTCCTGTGCATAAACCATTGGAAGTGGTTTACCTTGTCGCTTTTTATAACCATGGGATGTGCGGTTCTGTACTTGAAGAAAACACCTAAAGTCTATACTCGTACAGCATCTATTCTTATAAAGCCAGGCGATCACGGTAATGGCTCGGAACAACAGCTACAGGATTTGGGTATCATGCAAAGCCCATCCAACGTAACGAATGAAATATTATCCTTACAAACTGCCGTTATTGCCCAAGAAATTGTCCGGAGACTGAATCTGGAAAACAACTATCTGCGTGAAGGTACGTTCCATGATGAAGTTCTCTATGGAAGTAACCGGCCAATTACAGTTAAGTGTCCAGATTTAAATGACAACGAAACGGCCTCTTTATTGGTAACATTGGAGGCTGACAGTACGATTGTGCTAAGTGATTTACGACGAAACGGTGAAACACATGCTGTTTCCGTTACTATGAAGCTGGGGCAGACCCAACAAACCCCATTAGGAAACATAACCATACAGGCAACATCCAGCTATCAAAACAATATGGTGGAACAAATCAAAGTATTACGTTCCACCCTCAGTACTACGGTTGGTTCTGTTAGAGGACGTATTTCTGCAAAGCTACGTGACAAAAATTCAACAATCATCGACATTAGTTACCGGGATGTATCCACAGCGCGTGCAGAAGATGTGTTGAATATGCTTGTGTCCGTTTATAATGAGAATTGGGTTAAAGACCGCAATCAAATAACCGTTAGCACAAACGAATTCATAAAGGAGCGATTGGGAGTAATAGAACAAGAACTTGGAAATGTGGAAAAAGACATCTCCAACTATAAATCCGTACACTTGATGCCCGATGTGCAACAAGTCGGTAATCTGGCAATGGCTCAAGCCAATACGGCGGAACAAGAATCAAACACATTAAACAACCAGATTTACATGGTACGTTATATTCGAAGTTACTTGTTAGATGGCAGGCATGAAAACCAACTATTACCCTCAAATTCAGGAGTTGGAAGCTCTACCATTGGTAAGCAAATTGACGAATACAATGAAGTACTGTTACGCCGTAATAATCACTTATCCAACTCATCTCTTCAGAACCCGTTGGTGATGGATTTAGATCAACATCTAGCAACATTGCGTCAATCCATCATTCAATCGTTGGATAATGAATTGGCAATTCTCAATGCTCAACAACAAAACATACGTTCAAACTATAGTCAAGCAGTAACAAAAATCGCTTCCAACCCTCGACAGGCGCAATATCTGCTTTCTGTGGAACGTCAACAAAAAGTAAAGGAATCGCTTTATCTTTTCTTGTTGCAAAAACGCGAAGAAAATGAACTTTCACAGGCTTTTACCGCCTATAATACCCGATTGCTTGAACCTCCTCACGGCAGCATGATCCCAACAGAACCAAATGGAAGTACCATCTTGTTTTGTGCATTTTTCTTAGGGCTAGGCTTTCCTATGTTTGTTTTGTTTGCAAAAGAAAGTTTGAATACCTCTGTACGG
>CABSGW010000254.1 GCA_902477365.1 uncultured Prevotellaceae bacterium | reverse complement strand
AGGACGGTACGACCATTGTCATGGTTACCCACTCGCAGCGTGATGCCGGTTTTGCTGACCGCATCGTGAACCTGTTCGACGGGCAGGTGGTGGCCGAGATCCGGGAATAATCTTACCATGAACCAATAGGGAGAGGGGGAGCGGACTTGACGAACTTTCTCTGCATAAACGACGTTAACCACATGGTTGCTCCCCCCATCCTTTTTGATGTCTCCATAAAAGAAATACATGAATGATATGAAATTACTAGTTTTAAATCTTAAACAGGCTTTCCGGAATTTACGGAAGAATACTTGGCAGACACTTATTTCGGTGTTAGGCATGGTGATGGGTGTGGTGTGTCTTTCGTTCAGCCTGAACTGGTTGTACAACGAGGTGACGTATGATGCCTTCAGACCCGATTACCGTGAAATATATCAAGTGAAAGGATGTAGCAATGAGGATTCGTTGAGCTACGTACAAGGGAAAAGAGCTGGAAATAATGGCCTGTCGCTACCTTATCCGGCTTATGAGCAGATACGCGAGTTGTTGCCCAAAGATATTAAGATGTCCCTTGTGCGGGATATGACCTGGGGAGCTACCTTGAACGACCTGGATGGGAATGAGCTTTTTTATCAAAATTCTTATGCGGTTTATCCTGATTTTGTGTGTATTTTCGGGTTGAGGAGTGTGAGAGGCGATGCACAGGCAGTTTTGCAGACGTCCGATCAAATGGTGGTGACCGAAAGCAAGGCTAAACAGTTGTTTGGAGACAGTTGTGCCATCGGACGTAAGTTGAGGTTGGAGTCGCCCTATTTCTTACCGGGTAAGACGCAGGAATATACTATCGGCGCTATTATAGCGGATGCTTCTAATGCGCTGACGAATATGCCGCTTGAGTTCCTTATTCCGTTTCCTAGAGAGGTGATTGACCGTGAATGGAATAATCATAATTATAAGTTATTCCTGAAAACATCCGACAGAAAAGCAGCCGAGGCAGTCTTGCGCCAGATCGGTGTGAAGAGCCAGCCTGTTTGGCAATATCACTGGGGACTGACGCCCATCAGAACCGTACATATATTGAAAGGAGAGGACGAATCTTATTTGTGGAAGGGGTTGGTCTATCCGTTGGCGTTTACTGGTGTATCTTTGTTGTTGCTGCTGAGTGCGTTGTTCAACTACATAGCCATTCTTTCCAGTCTGTTTCTGAATAGGATGCGCGAATATAACCTGCGTATCAGTGTGGGAGGCTGATTCCGGACGAACCGTGCCTGGCTATGGACCGAAGTGGGCATTACCTGGATTTTTGTCTCCTTCCTGGCTTTGGTTGCGCAAGAGTGGGTGACCTATTTTGCCGATATTCCTACGGCATCTATCGGCATTTACCGGATGTTGTCTATGAGTCTGGTAGCGTTGTTGTGTCTTTTGTTACTAGGTTCGTCCTATCCCCTTTATCGCCTGAAACAGACTTATAAAGCCCGCTTTAATGGGGTATATCGTTCTGCTACGGTCAACAAGGGGCTTTTGCTGCTACAACTGGTTGTGTGCCCTTTGCTGGTATTTGTTCTTTTCAATGCCTATCGCCAGATGTACAGCATTTTTACGGCCGATCTGGGGTTCAAGACGGATCATATCTTACGTATACAGACCTCGAAGAGTGGCGATAACCGTTATAACCATTTCGGGAAACTGTTTTATGAACTGGAAGACCGTTTGAACGGCGCTCAAAGTCCGCACATTGTAGAGGCATTGGCCATGCAATCCGACTTGTTTGAAGGCATAGGTTCCAGTACCCGGAGTTCGGAAAGAATCGGTGGACTTGACGCAGATCAACCGGAAGCCTTTTACCGTATCTTGACATTACCATACAAGACGCGCGATTTCTTTGATTTGAATGTGGCTGAGGGAGAGTGGTTTTCGGCACCCGGGCACATGACTGAGGAGGAAGTTATATTGAATCCGGAGAATGTGTCCAATCTGGGAATACCCGATTGGCAGGATCGCCAACTGACATTAAAGAACGAGTGGTTCAATGCACAAACGCAAACGTGGGAACAGGCCATCACGCCGCTAAAGGTACGTGGGGTTGTCTCGTTCCGTACCCATAGTCTGCACACCCCCCAACAGCCGTTGTTTATATCTTGTTCGCCCGACGGACGTACCAACCATGGAGCACAGTGGAATCATAATGCCATTTATGTGAAGTGTGTACCGGGACACGAGGCGGAGGCACGTGCTGATATCCGAAAAATAATGCTTGATGCAGGAGTGTCCGAAGACATCATTGTTATTGAACGGATGCGCGACCGGGTACTCTCTTTATACGATGAAGAGCAGAACTACCTGAATGTGTTTACCGTCATTACGGTTGGTAGTGTACTTATCACGTTGTTTGGTGTACTTTCCATGATTCTTTATACTTTGCGCCTGCAACGCCGCAGCATTGCTATTCGTCGTGTGTATGGCGCTGATTTTGGTGCTATTGGACGGTTGTATTTGCGTGGCTATGTGTTATATACCCTATTAGGATGTGCCATTGCCTATCCGGTAGGAGCTGTCGTTATGGATTGGTGGCTGGAAGGTTACGATGTCCGTGTTTCCGTAGGCTGGTGGCAGGGGGTGGTAGTCCTGGCCTTGATGTTGCTGTTGGTTACGTTGGTCGTATTGCTTCAAATACGGCGGGTGATGCGCGAGAATCCGGCAGATGTAGTGAAGAGTGAATAAAACGTGTTAGTAACAGAACTATTTAATAAACCGGACAGTCGTAGTTTGAATGTGAAGCGCAGACTGTTCCC
>CABSGW010000253.1 GCA_902477365.1 uncultured Prevotellaceae bacterium | reverse complement strand
CGGAATACCCGATTCGGCCGTCGCGGCCTGGCCGGATGTCAAAATCCGGTTACACCCTAGACTCAACACATCGTCCAATGCCTCAAACGGATCACGGCACAAATCAAACGCACGATGGAAAGTAACGTTCATCTCCCCCGCCGCAGCAACCAAACGCCGGCATACCTCCTTGTCAATCCGTCCGTCTGCCGTCAGAGCACCAATCACGACACCATCCGCCCCACACGAACCGGCCATCCGAATATCTTGCTCCATGCAAACCACCTCGTCGGCATCGTACAAGAAGTCTCCTCCCCGCGGGCGTATCAGCACATGCAACATCAGGTTTTCCAACTTACGCGCCTCGCGGATAAAGCCCACAGAGGGGGTGATACCTCCTTCACCCAATGCCGCACACAGTTCCACACGCTGCGCCCCCCCTTGTGCAGCTGCACGTACACTTTGCAGACTTCCGGCACAAACTTCCAACGTATATCGTCCCATCTTAGCTGCTATTTTGTGACTAATTCTACTATATAATCTACGTCAGAAGGCTTTTTATCCAATTTCAGTACAATACCGTCCTTTTTCTTTTCAAACTTGACTGGTTGTTTATCCGAGAAGGTGAATGCCTTCTTCACCTTACAGGTCAGAGGCAACATGAGATCGGTCGTATCGGCTTTCAATATATGGACAAACAACCGCTCACCTTTTCGGGTTGTAGCTCCCCAAGGTTGGACTGGGATGTCACCGGCCGTAGTTCCATATAATGTCTCGCCATTCTTATTCATCCATTCGCCTATTCCTTTTAACCGATCCAACGAAGCAGCAGGCAGCTCTCCATTGGGCTGAGGACCTATGTTCAATAACAGATTAGCACCCTTTCCGGCCGCATTTACCAGATAATGTATCAACGTGGGCACACTCTTATAGTTCTGGTCAGTTACTTTATATCCCCACATTCCATTCATGGTCTCGCACGTTTCAAGCGGCAAGCGGCTAACGGACTGTCCCGACAATCCCGCCTTGTTCTCTCCGGGTAAATCGCGTTCAAAAATTTGGATATCCTCGCCCGGGAACGGTGTTTGGTGGTGATTATTACCAACCAGACAAGCGGGTTGCAGCCGATGGATCAAAGCATACTGTTCGTCCAGTTGCCAATTAAACGGCGTACTATCTTCATCGTGATCCCACCATCCATCAAACCAAATTGCCCCTATCGGTCCATAATTGGTCAACAATTCCGTCAATTGACGATTCATGAACGCATAATAAGAACTCCAGTTGGCCTTCTGCGGATCGCGTCCCGTTCCGTGCCCGGTACGTCCTTGCGGATAGTCCTCGCGCATCCAGTCCAAATGAGAATAATAAAGGTGCAGCTTTATTCCCTGCTTATGACATTCATCGGCCAACTGTTTCAATACGTCCTTACCATAAGGAGTTGCATCTACAATATTATAAGCAGACTCTTTGGTTGCCCACATGGAGAAACTATCATGATGACGTGTAGTGAAACAAATATATTTGGCACCGGCATCCTTAATAGCCTTTACCCACGCATGGGCGTCAAAACGAGCCGGAAAGAAACCGGATGCGGCTTTTGCATATTCATTGCGATCCAAATTCGCATTGTGTAAATACCACTCACCTTGGGCAAACATACTATAAATCCCCCAATGCAAGAACACACCGAACTTACTGTCGCTGAATGTGGCACGGGCTTGCAAGTTCTCCGGCGTCGGAGTATAATTGGACTGAGCCTGCAGTCCCAACGTAACCGAACACAAAGATGCCACCAACATCCCGGTCTTCATCATGTCTTTCAATCTCTTCATAATGCGTATCATTTTCGTTAGACGTCAATCACCAATCCGAATAACCGTCCCGAAGTACAAAGACCGTCATATAAAGAGCCTAGAACCGAGACAATCAATCGCTACAAAGATACATTTTTTAATCTAAAAGCAGCATACCTTATTAAAACAGATTTTCATCACAATTTCTTTTGCTATTCGCTTTTTGCCTATGCTCTAAAATTAAGAAAATGTCCAACAAGAAATACGGCTATTCCGGATATCCGGCCCATCTTTTTCCGGTTATCGAAAATTTCAGGCCTGATATTGTACAGACAACAAGTATTTTCTATACGGAATGTTTATCTTTGCAGCGATACCGTGACGTTGATCTTCTTACAAACAATCTAACAACCTCCAAAAAGACCTATCCAAATGGGAACATTAAAAGATTTTTTCAAAGCAGACCGCTTTGCACGTGTTGCCGGTGTTGAGTTGCTGGAAGTGACATCCGGCTACGCAAAGGCCAAGATGCTTGTTACTCCCGACCACCTGAACGGCGGCGGAGTGTGCCAAGGAGGCGCACTGTTCACCCTGGCCGACCTGGCCTTTGCCGCCGTAGCCAACAGTCACAAACAACTGACTCTATCCATTTCGTCCACCATTTCCTTTCTACGGCCGGTATCATCAGGTTATGTGTATGCCGAAGCAACCGAAGTGCACAACCACCACCGCATTCCCTACATTGAAGTGAAACTGACAGACGAACAACAACGGTTGATAGCGGTTTTCACGTCTGTAGGTTACCGCAAGGACGTAACGCTTCCTGTGGAAGACTGACCGGGAACTGGCCGAACACACATACCTCCTCCTGGCTATCCAAAGAAATAAAGGCGATACTTTTTCTCGGTTATCGGCTATATTCAGGCCTTATTTCGTATCTTTGCACGCTGAAGAGCAGTTGGACGGCTTGTCGCCGGCGTCGACACAGACGCAGGAGGAAAGTCCGGGCAAC
>CABSGW010000252.1 GCA_902477365.1 uncultured Prevotellaceae bacterium | reverse complement strand
GTCCTTGTTGACGGAAGTAAGACTCTATGTAGGCGATTTTGGTGATTTAAAGAAAATGATAGACTGGTGTGCCATGGTACGGATGAGTGTTGTCCAACTGCTTCCCATAAACGACACAACACAAACACGAACATGGAGAGACTCCTACCCTTACAATTCGATATCTGTCTTTGCCCTGCATCCCATGTACCTTAATTTAAATAGGTTGGGTACATTACCAAACAAGGAAGAGCAAAAGCACTTTGAACAATTACGCCATCAACTTAACGCATTGCCCGAGGTTGATTATGAACGTGTAAATACAACAAAGCGAACCTACATAGAGTCTTACTTCCGTCAACAAGGACATAAGGAACTGAACACAAAACAATATGCCCATTTTTTTGCCAACAACAAAGAATGGCTGCTCCCCTATGCTGCCTTCTGCTACTTCAGAGATCTATATGGAACAGCCAATTTCCGGGACTGGCCTAGACTAAACGTTTACGATGCCGAACAAATAGAGGCTTTATGGTTGAACGACGGACATATTGCAAAAAAAATGTCGTTCTATTTCTACGTCCAATACAAGTTGCATGAGCAATTAACAGAAGTACATGCACATGCACGTAAAAAAGGCGTCATCATCAAAGGAGATATTCCTATAGGCATTAGCCGTAACAGCGTTCCTGCTTGGGTTGAGCCCCACTATTTCAACTTCAACGGACAAGCAGGAGCCCCACCCGACGATTTTGCCGCAGATGGCCAAAATTGGGGATTCCCCACTTACAACTGGCAGACCATGCTGGCTGATAACTGCGACTGGTGGAAACGCAGGTTGAAAAAGATGGCTGAATATTTTGATGCTTATCGGATAGACCATGTTCTAGGTTTTTTCCGTATTTGGGAAATTCCTTATGAATCCATAAGCGGATTGTCCGGACATTTTGTCCCGTCACTACCGTTTTCTGTTGAAGAGATACAACAATACAACTTTCCTTTTGACAAACAAAATCATACCATCCCCCACACGCCACCAGCCCTCTTATACGGAATATTCCAAACGCAGGCGCTGGATGTCGCTACCACATTTATGGATGAAGATGAGACCGGTAGTTGGACTTTCAAGCCATCGTATAACAGCCAACGCAAACTGCGCGAATATACTTCCCTTCCAGACAATAACATAGGGCAAAATACGCAAGAAAAGTTAGAAGCACTGCTCAATAATGTGTTATTCATCGAAGATTCCATTCAACCCGGCAAGTTTCATCCACGCATTTTGGCCCAGAAAACGCCGCTTTTCCAAACTTTAAGCGCTGAAGAAAAAGAGGCATTCAATAGACTATATAATGACTATTACTACCACCGTCATAACCAATTTTGGTATGACGAGGCCATGAAGAAACTGCCTATACTCACAAAAGCAACCGACATGTTGGCTTGTGCCGAAGACTTGGGTATGGTACCGGAATGTGTGAAATGGGTACTCGAAAAAGAACAGATTCTTTCGTTGGAAATTCAACGTATGCCAAAAAGCCAAGGAACACACTTTGGTAAAACAGAAACATATCCCTATCTGTCTGTTGCAACTATTGCCACCCACGATATGCCCCCCTTACGGTTATGGTGGCAACAACAAACGGAAACGGTACGACAATGTTTTTTCCAGGATGTGTTGCATCAAAACGGACCTGTGCCCCAAGAACTATCTCCGGCCCTGTGTTCCCTAACGGTTCAAAAACATCTGGAAAGCCCCTCGATGTTTTGCCTGTTAGCCTTACAAGACTGGTTTTCAATTCAAAAAGATCTCTGTACTTCCAACATGCAGCAAGAGCAAATCAACGATCCGTCCAATCCTGACCAGTATTGGAACTATCGAATGCACGTAACCATAGAAGAATTAATCTACCATACGGCTTTCAATAATACAATAAGTGACCTCATCAGCCGAAGCGGACGATAGCACAAGCGTCTTGTGTGGAATGGTTATAAAAAAATACGTTACTTGATATTCCTCTTATTTAATGCCTCTGTGTATTTCCGAGCATTTCGCAAATGTTCGGAATATGTAGAGGCAAAATTGTGTGTACCCGAAAAATCCTCTTTTGCACACATATACAGGTAATCATGCTTTTCGTAAACAAGAACGGCGTCTATAGCTGCGATAGAAGGAATGCGTATCGGCCCAGGAGGCAAACCAACATTCCGATACGTATTGTACGGACTGTTTACATTCAGCAATTTGTGGTAAATACGACGCAATTCAAATTGCTGTAAAGCAAATTTAATGGTAGGATCGGCTTGTAACGGCATACCTTTTTTCAGCCGGTTTATATACATACCGGCTATACGTGGCTTTTCGGCATTGTTTGCTGTTTCTTCGTCAATAATAGAAGCCAAAGTTGCCACTTCTATAGGAGTAAGACCGATTTGTTCTGCCTGCTCCATACGGCCATCACTCCAAAACGTCAGATACTCCTTATGCATACGTTTCAAGAAATCATCCAGCGAAACATCCCAATACATCTCATAGGTATTAGGAATAAACATACACATAACCGTTATCGTATCAAAACCGTATGATACACACGTACTCTCATCCCGCAACTTCTCTACAACAGACGCTGAATCCAACATCAATTTGCTGGATAACGAACGCCCCAGTCTGTCCTTGGTACGAACAGCCTGAATCGTTAAATTAACAGGCTGCTGTGCTCCATTACGAAGGTTTCTGAACAATTGTATTGAACTCAATGATTCATTCACCAAATAACGGCCGGTATTTACCCGATCCGGACCGGCCAT
>CABSGW010000251.1 GCA_902477365.1 uncultured Prevotellaceae bacterium | reverse complement strand
TTGTTTTCTTCACTAAGATGGCACAACCAAACATATTTCAGTTTGTCAAATCCGTTTTCAATAAGTGTCTGTGCTGTACAAGTGTTGCACATATGTCCTGAATCGCTGGCTATGCGCACTTTGAGGTACGGAGGATAAGGGCCCATTGCCAGCATGTGGTCGTCATAGTTTGCCTCTATAACAAGGTAATCCGCTTGTTTGATGTAGCTTTTCATTTCCTCAGTCACGCTACCTGCATCCGTTATCAAACAAAAAGTTTTGCCTTTGGTCTTTATCAGATAGCCGACATTGTCAGAGCTGTCATGAGGCACCGTAAAGGGAGTTATGGAAAAACCGGCTAATTCAATACTTGTGTTTTTTTCCAAGATTTTGCAACGCTCTGTTTTCACTTTAGTAGTCATGCAATAGTTGCGCATCATTCCTTCGTGCACCTTTGCTGTAGCATACACCGGAAGATTTTGGTCGTCTGAGAGCGCTCCAACCGCCTTTATGTGGTCGGCATGTTCATGGGTAACGAATATAGCGTTTAGCAAACGAAACGAAAGGCCGTATTCTCGAAAAATCTTTTTGATTCCGCGAATTCCTATACCAGCATCAATCATGATGCCACCCTCATCCGTCCACAGATAATAGCAATTACCACTACTACCACTTCCTAAACATATAAAATTCAGCATGATTATTCTAAGTGTAACGCAAAATTACAAAAACAAAATCATTACAACAAATAAATGACTATCTTTGTAACATTTTCATTCACATTTCATTTATGAAACGACTATTTTACCTATTATCACTTTTAAGCGCAATGTTCGTTTTTAGTGCTTGTTCAAAAGGTGAGGATGGCGTACATAAAGCCATAAAGGAACGCTTCCTCTCATTTGCTGAGGCTTATTACAATTATCGTTTGCCTGACGCATTGCCATTTTGTGTACCAGAGTTGCAGCAAAAAATACTATTCCAGATCAGTAACACGCAACGGAAAGATATCGCCATCCGTAATGCTGATCATACTTTGGCTGTCATTGAAGGTCTATCCATTCGGCAGGACAATGATAGCACGATCACACTAGGTTGTTTAATCGAGAACGCGTGGTCGTCCGACTCGATTGGTGGTGTCGTTCGTAAGAGCGATTTGCGTGATCTTTCCTTTACCTTATGTAAGAGGCAGGGGGAGTGGTATATTAAAAAGGTAGACCAACGGCAAAGTGAAAAGTGAAGTCACGTTTCATGTTTGGCGATATGAGCGGATAATGTCGTTTTTTATCCGTATATGCAGGGTTGATGGCTTTCATACCCATATCGAAGCGTAAAATGAAATAATCGAAATTCAATCGGAATCCTAGACCATATGATAAGGCTATTTGCTTATAGAATTCATCAAAACGGAATTGCCCTCCAGGTTGTTCTTCATAACGCCTGAGTGTCCAGATGTTTCCGGCATCAATAAAGAGTGCTCCATGTAATTTCCAAAACAGATAGGTTCTGTACTCTAGGTTCAGGTCGAGTTTCAAATCGCCGGTTTGGTTGATAAAGTCTATGGCTCCGTCTTTTCCTGAAAAACTACCAGGGCCTAATTCGCGAACTGACCATCCGCGCACACTGTTGGCTCCTCCTGAAAAATAACGTTTCTCATAAGGTACAACCCGTGCGTTTCCGTAAGGAAAGGCAAGTCCTAAACCAAAATGGAATGCTATGGAGTTGCGTTCGTCAATCAAAAAACTTTTAGCATAGTCAAAATCTAATTTGGCATATTGTGCATAAGCCACATCATTGATCAGTGTATATTGTCCATTGGCATTCTGGGTAGCTCCAACCATTTTGGATAATCCGTAAAGAAGGTTTCCGGCCGTCTCTACATTGAAACGAATTTGATAGGCATTGGTTTGGTAAATACCCGACACCGCATTCAATGATGTTGAATTGTATACCATATTATACCCCAACCGCATGATGAAAAGATTTTCGTAGCTGTATCGTAAAACGGAGTTGCGAGAGCCCGCACTGTCCAGATAGTTTTTCTTGAACGTATCTGAAATCCAGGGCATAAACACATAGTTCAGACTTAACAAGTCCAAACGGTGTTGTAATCTATTATTGTGTTTATTCCATTTGTAACGCCATGCTCCGGTTAATACCCTACGGTGAAATTCTGGTCTGTTTTGGGAATCGTACATAAAAGAGAATTCGGTAGAAGCACGGACAGAACGACGAAAACGGGAAGAGGCGAAAGGTAGGAAAAAGCGGGGTAGGGTTAAGTTGGCTTCTGTACTTATTTCTATATAGTTTTGGTCACTGTAGCCTTCCAGTCCCGTAATGGCCTCGTAGGCTCCACGTATTTTGGCTGTAAACACCTCTCCACCTCTGAATAAGTTTCGGTTCGAAAACGATAGCGAAGCCGCAGCACCCAAGTCACCAGCGGTGTTTGTCCCTTCCAGTTCCGTCCCGATCGTGTTTAAACTATTCGATTTAATGAAAACGGAACAATCCAGGCGTGCTGAATCGTTTTCTTCATTTTCTGCCAGACGAACGATGCCATATTGGATAATGGGAACACGTGCTGTATTACTATATGTACTTTGAATGGCTGCTTCACTGTATAAATCACCCGGACGCACATCTATAACGTGTTTTAGCTGTTCCGGTTTCATGCGCATTCGTTTCTGATAGTAAAAGGTCATACCGTCTATGTAGGTTGAATCCAAGTGGGAACTTTCACCCGGAGTGACATCGCTGTATATTTTTACGCGATTAATATGATAAGGTTTGTAAGCAATCAACGAATCGTTCGCGTTTCCTGAGT
>CABSGW010000250.1 GCA_902477365.1 uncultured Prevotellaceae bacterium | reverse complement strand
GGTATTTCCACCAACCGTAACAGTGCCAAAGGCAAATCCATGGACAATGCGGAGTAGGATGAAAAGGGTAAGTGTACCTCCAATCATGTATCCTGCGAATATGGATGTAAAAATGAAATATGCAAAAAGATATAAGGGCTTACGAGTAAAAGAATCAAGTAGATAGCCGGAGAATGGACGTATCAGTAGAGCTGAGATGGTATAGCAGCAAAGTACGAGTCCTATTATGCTCTCTTTGCAATGGAAGTTCTCTTTCAAGTAAAAGGGCAATATCGGAACTAAGAGCCAAAAACCGAAATATAATAGGAAATTGGCGGCTAAAATACAATTATAGCTGCGGGTAAACAATTTCTCTTTCATGCTGTAGGTTTTTAGGTGAAGTAAAGGGTAGATATGAAAACTCCGACAACCAACGACAAGTCAGAGGGTATTCCTCTCTGTGTTTTTATGTATAATTCCTAGTTGGCCGAGGTAAACTCGTCAAGGAAACGAACGTCGTTCTCGGAGAATAAACGTAGATCTTTTACCTGATATTTCAGGTTTGTAATACGTTCCACTCCCATACCGAATGCATAACCGCTATATGTTTTACTGTCTATACCGTTAGCTTCGAGTACAGCAGGGTCTACCATACCACAACCAAGTATTTCAACCCATCCTGTGTGCTTACAGAACGAACAACCTTTTCCACCACAGATGTTACATGAAATATCCATTTCGGCAGAAGGTTCGGTGAATGGGAAGTAAGAAGGGCGAAGACGAATCTTGGTATCTGCTCCAAACATTTCCTGTGCAAACAGAAGGAGTACTTGCTTCAAGTCAGTAAAGGAGACGTTTTTGTCAATGTAAAGTCCCTCTACTTGGTGGAAGAAACAATGCGCACGTGCGCTGATAGCTTCGTTACGATAAACACGTCCCGGGCACATTACACGGATTGGAGGACGTTGGGTTTCCATTACACGGCTTTGTACGGAACTGGTATGAGTACGTAAAATAATGTCAGGACGTGCTTCAATGAAGAACGTGTCTTGCATATCGCGAGCCGGATGGTCTGCAGCAAAATTCATGGAAGAGAATACGTGCCAGTCATCCTCTATCTCAGGACCTTCAGCGAGAATAAAGCCTAGACGTGAGAAAATATCAATAATTTCGTTTTTTACGATTGTTAATGGGTGGCGCGTTCCCAGTTTAACCGGATAGGGAGTACGCGTAAGATCAATGTCGAATTGACTGTTGTCTTGCGTTTTCAGTTCATCGCGTAGCTGGTTGATTTTATCTTGTGCTATTGTCTTCAGTGTATTGAGTTTCATTCCCAATTCACGCTTTTGTTCAACTGCAACGTTCCGGAAGTCTATCATCAGATCGTTGATGACGCCTTTTTTACTTAAATATTTGATTCGAAGTGCTTCCAGCTCTTTTTCATCAGCTGCTTTCAGAAGCTTAATTTCTTCGAGAAGTTGCTCTATTTTAGCTATCATGATTATATATTTTGAGTTGTATTTCAAAAATCACCGCAAAGATAAAGATTTATGTGCAATATGAGGCTTATATCGCAAGAAAAGCTGTACTTTTGCTTGACTTTTTGATGTATAATTTTATGAAGAAATTCGTTTGGCTATTGTTCGGAGTAACCCTGTTGCTGGCCTGTACCGGAAAAAAGGTGGAAACGCCAGTAGTTTCGACTGTGGATTCCTTGGAAAATGATACGATTGAAGTACCAAACGATTCGATCGAAAAGGACACTATCGAAATAAATCCTCCGCGTAGTGCAGATGAATTATTTGACGATTTTATTTATAGCTTTTCAAATAATCGTCGTTTTCAAATGCGCAGAATATCATTTCCTTTGCCTGTTTTACGCGATGGTGTGGAAGAGTCTGTTATAAAAGCTAAGGAATGGGAGTTTACTCCGATGCATTTGTCTGAAGAATGTTATACAACCTTATTGAATAGTGAACAACAATTGGAGTTGGGGAAAGATACGACAGTCTCTCATGTAAATTTGGAATGGTTAGATTTGGCGAATGAACAAGTTCGACGTTATGTATTCAATAAGCAGCGAGGGGAATGGAGGTTAAATGCGCTTCAATATCTGCCTTTAAATCATTATCCAGAAGCAAAATTCTTTCGTTTTTATCAGCATTTTGCTTCAGATTCAGTCTTTCAACGGGAACGTGTGATGGATCCGGTACGTTTTGTGACGTTTGACGAGGATGATGCTTACCAAGAGGTGGATGGTGTGATTGATGTCGATCAATGGTTTGTGTTCCGTCCGCAATTGCCGGTTGATGAATTTGTACATATCAACTACGGACAAGTATTACAGGAACGTAATAAGCGCGTGTTTGTGGTGCGCGGGATTTCAAACAGCATGATCACTATATTTACTTTTGAGCGTAAAGAGGGACATTGGATGTTGACTAAATTTGAAAACTAAGTAATGAGGAGAGAAACAAACTATTCCCTTTTGTGTCATAATACATTTGGTGTAGATGTATGTGCCGATTGCTTCTGTGAATATGAAACAGTTGAAGAACTTGGTACTTTATTAAAACAATGGCATCAGGCTGAATGCCCACAGTTACTATCTATCGGAGGTGGTAGTAATCTGCTATTTACTAGGAATTTTGAGGGATGGGTGATGCATAGTGCGATTAAAGATATCAGTGTAGTCAAGTCGGACAATGATTTTGTTTGGGTTAAGGTTGGTGCGGGTGTTGTTTGGGATGATTTTGTTGATTATGCGATAGGTAAAGGGATGTATGGTGCTGAGAATTTATCATTTATTCCTGGTGAAGTAGGG
>CABSGW010000249.1 GCA_902477365.1 uncultured Prevotellaceae bacterium | reverse complement strand
AACAGGACTTATATTTGTATGGTAGTAGGTGACCTGTTGCGCCACTACGATGTGGACGGCTTGCATATGGACGATTATTTCTATCCTTACCCTTCACCGGGAGAGGCTATTCCCGATGACGCTACGTTTCAGCGCTACCGCAATGGTTTCACCGACCGGGGTGACTGGCGGCGCTATAATGTGAATCTTTTTATGAAAGAGATGCATGATACCATCCGTGCCGTAAAACCCTGGGTGAAGTTCGGTGTTTCGCCTTTTGGCATTTACCGCAATCAGCGTGCCGGATCTACCATTCCGGGAAGCCGCACAAAGGGACTGCAAAACTATGACGATCTGTATGCCGATGTGTTGTATTGGATAAACAAGGGATGGGTTGATTACAACATTCCGCAAGTGTATTGGGAGATAGGTCATCCGACGGCCGATTACGAAGAACTGGTACAGTGGTGGGCCCGTTATGCTTCGGGACGTCCGCTCTTCATCGGACAAGACGTAGAGCGCACCGTGAAGCATGCCGACAAACGCGATCCGAGTCAACACCAGATGCGCGCCAAAATGTTGTGGCAGCGTGCGTTGCCCGGTATATCGGGCAGTTGTCAGTGGTATGCCGCGGCAGTGGTAAACAATACGGGGAATTATGCCAAGATGCTGGAGTCTGTTTATCACAAGTATCCAGCCCTTCAGCCGCGTATGCCGTTCATTGACGACAAGGCACCCGGAAAGGTAAAGAAACTCAAGGAGGTGTGGACACCAGACGGGCTGATGCTGTTCTGGACAGCCCCTAAGGCGAAAAAAGAGATGGACCGTGCTAAACAATATGTGGTCTACCGCTTTGGAAAAGGTGAAAAAGTGGATTTGGACAATCCCGCCCATATCGTAGCTATTACGGACAAAACCTATTTGAAGCTCCCTTATGATAAAGGAACTGAGAAATATACCTATGCGGTTACCGCTTTGGACCGTTTGCACAATGAGTCGAAAGCCCGTAAGGAAAAAGTCAAGCTTTGATGGGTTTGTAGAAGAAACAACATAAGTATCGATAGAACGGGAGCGCCTCTCAATTGCAGAGAGGCGTTCCCGTTTTGTTTAGATGCCCAGTCTCGCGCCACGACATGCCCTTCTCGTACAAATTGTTTGCACATATCGTTGTGAATACGTATCTTTGTCAGTAACAAATAATCAGTATATGAAGAAATGGATCGTGGGGCTGTTGGCTCTTTTAATACATGGTGGTACGGCTCATGCTCAATGGAGTTGGAATGCAGTTGCCGGAATCGGTTTGTCAACGATGAATGATTTCAAGACAAAATATGATTTAAAATCCGGCGTGAGCTATCATATTGGTGCCGGGGCGGAGTACGCATTGGGCAGCGGGTTTTCGGCTGGGGCTACCTTGCAGTTTGTGACCCGCAGTTTTGAGACTGAAGGGTATGGCGGCGAAGATGCCTATCATACCGAGTACGATGCCACCGGGTTGGAATTGCCAATAACGGTCATTTATCGCTTCTCTCTGCCCCAGGCTGTGCAGTTGGGAGTTTTTACCGGTCCTGCATTTGGTTATGGATTGGGAGGATCGTTTAAAACTACGGTGAGCGGCGCAGGTGGTGTGAAGACGAAGAAAGGCGATTTTTACGGCGACGATGGCCATGCTGTGACCGATAGCCGATTTGATATAGGATGGAACCTGGGTGTAAGCGCGGAGATACGCCGCTTTTTGCTGAAAGTGGATGGTACGTGGGGACTGACCGGGCATGAAATATTCGGCAACTCGAATAACAAACCTAAGCAGGCACGTTACGGCTTGTCTGTAGGTTACCGGTTTTAGGGCGGAAAAAGTTGCTCTGTCGAGAGCCATTTGCTGTGATAGACAAACTCACTATTGATAAATTTAAAAAAGAAAGACCATGAAACGTTTTTTAGACCTTTGTCGTGAGCGTCGTTCTGTACGTAATTATCGTCCGGATGTGATACCGGATGATGTGTTGGCATATGTAATGGAGTGTGTACGGTCCGCACCTTCAGCGGTAAACCGTCAGCCCTGGAAGTTTATAGGTGTGCGCCTTGAGGCGCGCCGCAAATTGTTGCACCGTTGTTACGGGCGCGAGTGGTTTCAGACCGCACCTTATTATTTCATCGTTTGTCGGGATAAGGAGCAAGAATGGGTGCGTAAGTTGGACGAAAAGTCCCATGGAGATATTGATGTGTCGATTGCTACGGAGCATTTGTGTCTGGCTGCGGCCGAACAGGGATTGGGAACCTGCTGGGTGTGCAACTTCGATGTACCGTTGTGTAAGGAACTGTTTGCCATTCCCGAACACCTGGAACCTGTAGTCATTATTCCGATCGGTTATCCGGCTGATGAGGCTGTTGTAGAGAGTAGTCGTAAGCCGATGGAGGACGTGTGGGTGCAGCCGGTGATGGAATAAAACCGTGACGGCTACAGCAGTTGTTACCGATAGAAAAAGTTTCCGGACTTGTACCCCAATTGTACAAGGCCGGAAGCTTTTTTCATTATGATAGTTGTGTGGTCTTTTTGCCTCTGTGCGGAATGCGAAAACAGCATATCGTGATGGTAGTAAGTGCTTCAGACAAAGGCATTGCCAGCCAAATGCCTTTTACACCGAACAGTTTGGGCATGAGCATAAAGCTAAATAGCAAGAACACACACCCGCGCAATAGGGCAAAGAGGGTGGCTGGTTTCACTTGTTCAATGCTTTGGTAATAGCCGATGACGGCCAAATTCAGAATGAAACATAAAAAGCCGGTTGCAAAATAAGGGAAACCATGAATGGCTATGCGTGCCGCTTCGTCGTCGGGGTGTAAGAACAGGCCGACAAGCAGATCG
>CABSGW010000248.1 GCA_902477365.1 uncultured Prevotellaceae bacterium | reverse complement strand
AATGTTTCGTTTGCACCCCAATGCAAATCTTCTATACTTGTTAGCGAAGAAGGGATGGTAAGTGATGTTAGTGTTGAGCAATTCTTAAATGCGCCTTTTTCAATATAAGTAACAGTATAAGTTTTATCGTTATAGGATATAGTTTTAGGTATCACTATATCGCCACTATAAGGTTTATTGGCATAAGAGTATTTGTTGTAGGGAACTACAGAGGCTTTGCCGGGTCCCCAGTCTATATTATAACAGATGTCATCAATTTTTACAATTTGAGTAGCATTACTTTGCTAATAAAAAAAGTATTCGCTTCATTTTTAGTTATATTATTGTCCTCCAGATCCATAAGGACGATTAACGATATATACACGAAGCGTGGAACTGCAATGCCACATCTAAGTTGGAGGTCGTAGGAAACCTTTAGTACGGATATGGTAATAGCAGCCCACGCTATAGCGTGAGAACCACTATGCCTTCTCTCGTACTAAGTTTGAAATTTCCTACGTTTCCAACTTACAAGATAAGCATAACGCTTCTTTCTTTTCTAATATGTCTTGGAAAGAGTTGCCTCAATCCAAATGCAAAAATACTGAAAAAGTATGGTAATCACTTATTTTAGAGGAAATTTATTTTGGTCTGAAATGGAATTGAATTAGAGTGATAACGAAACAGGCTACTTGTATTTATAAACTTTTTGTTCATGGTTGCTTGAGGGAACGATGAGGGTAGGTTGTTGTGTTGCGTCAGGAGGTAATGGCATATGACATAAATAGAATGTCAGGGAATTTCCCGTTGTTTGTATGCTTCTAATCATGTTGGAAGTTTTTCTTTATAAAATCGTCTGCTCTACAATCGATCCTTGTAAAATTATTCTCAGAAAATATCGTAGTAATTCGTTTAAATGTTATAATTTAGCCCTTTTATGCTATATTGTTGATTTACAGTGAGATATTTATACTCTTCTATCGCATTTAAGTTGGTTGGATGAAAAGAAGTGATCATTGCATTTAACAGCTTGTGTAATCGGATAGCAGTAACTCTTTTCAAGACATATTAGATGAAGAGAGAACTGTTTTATTTATCTCTAGTCCGGAAGTGTAACATATTGCATAGGGGTGAAGAAAACAATCGGTAATTTCTTATAAATAAATTATGATGGAACTTAAAATTTTAGATTTTGAATTGAGTATTTGTAAAGTAGTTTCGGCTAATGAGATGGATTGGCAGAAGGATTTCTATTTTGTAGCCAAGACAGACGAAGAGTTTTCTATCGTGTGTAAAACCGTTGATGTGCCTCTCCATACTGTAATCCGGAGCGATGGTTGGAGGGGATTCCGCATAGAGGGAGTACTGGATTTCTCTTTGACTGGCATTCTCGCTCAATTGTCAGGCATACTTGCAGAACATAAAATCGGTATCTTTGCCGTTTCAACGTACAATACAGACTATATTTTAGTAAAATCCGAAAACTTGGAGCATGCGATGAAGGCTCTTAAAGAACAGGGCTATATAATACATGAAAAAACAGATCATTGAGCATAAGTAAGAAGCATTAAGCTACATCTTTCTTCTTGTCTGTTTTTTATTGTATCTGTGGGTGTTGTCTTTAATAAAAAAACCGTCCTTCGCGGGGATAAGTTGCGAAGGACGGTTTGAATCGTTCATACGTGTTTGTTCAAACGTCCCCATAGGTTCGTTTGAACAAACACGTGGGTCAGTTGCTGGCTGTATGATGCATGCTTTTGGATGCTTTAAGCATCAGGATACCCAAGATGCCGGCAACAAACGTTCCGGCCACAATACCCATTTTAGCTTGGTTGAGCAATTCGCTGCCCGGTTCGAAGGTAAGGTTGGCAATGAAAAGCGAAACGGTGAATCCGATACCTCCCAAGAGGCTCACTCCGGCCAGGTTGGTATAGGTCATGCCTTCGGGTAACGCACTGAGGCGAAGCCGGACGGCAAGCAAAGAGAAGAAAAAGATGCCCAAGAATTTACCGACAACCAAGCCCATAAAGATGGCTAGCGTGATGGGGCCTACGTCGAGCGTGCCGTTATTGCCAATGAGCGTTACGCCGGCGTTGGCAAAGGCAAAGAGTGGCATGATGATGTAGTTGACCGGTGCGTGCAGGCTGTCTTCGAGCGACTGGAGGGGAGAAATGACGCGGTCGGAAGCCGACTCAATGCTTTTCAGACGGCTGATTTGTTCTTTACTGAGCAGGTCTCCGTTGTGGTAGGAGGGAAAAGCCGTAATGTTGTCTTTGATACGGCGTACGTATTTACCGATGTGGCAACTGGGGGTGGCCGGAATGGTGAAGGCGGCAATAACTCCGGCCAATGTTGCGTGAACACCGCTTTGCATGAATAAGTACCACAGAACCAGTCCCAAACCAAGGTAGAACCAGCGGCGGCGCACCTGAAGCACATTGCCCACAACGAGCAACAGTACAACAACGGCCGCTGCCAGCAAGTAATAGGGGGCTAAGTGGTCGGTGTAGAAGAAGGCGATCACCAGAATGCCGCCGATATCGTCGACTACGGCAAAGGCGGTGAGGAAAACCTTCAGGCTGATGGGGACGCGGCTACCCAGCAAACTGAGTACTCCTAGAGAGAAGGCGATGTCGGTAGCCATAGGAATGGCAAAGCCGCTGGCTGCGGGGGTACCGGCTGTAAAGAGGAGGTAAACCGATACGGGGATGACCATACCGCCGGCGGCGGCAATGATGGGGAGCAACGCCTGGCGCAGGCTGGACAATTCGCCAACGAGTATTTCCCGCTTGATTTCTAACCCCACGCTAAAAAAGAAGATAGCCATGAGGGCGTCGTTGATGAAGCCTAGTAGGGTGAGCGGATGGCCACC
>CABSGW010000247.1 GCA_902477365.1 uncultured Prevotellaceae bacterium | reverse complement strand
ATCAACTCGCTGGACATCGCACTCAACTTCATGAACAGGCGTCCGGAGCGTCGCGACCATGCCCACACGCTCATACTCAGCGACATATTCCAAAGCGGGCTTCCGGCAGAACATCTCTATGAGAAAGTGGCCCAATTGGTCAACAGCCGGAAAATAGACAAGTTCATCGGTATCGGCCCGGAACTGTCTGCCGCAGCCAAGAAGTTTCAGCAAAAAGAGAAACACTTCTTTCCCAACAGCGAGGCGCTCATCCAAAGCGGCTTACTGGATACTTTGCGTAACGAACTGATCCTGCTCAAAGGCTCACGCTACTACAACTTTGAACAGTTGACAGACCTGCTGGTGCTCCGTGTACACGAAACCACGCTCGAGGTAAATCTGAGTGCCGTTGTCAACAATCTGAACTATTACCGCAGCTTCATGAAGCCCGAAACCAAAATGATCTGTATGGTGAAAGCCTCGGCCTATGGAGCTGGTTCGGTTGAAATAGCCAAGACGCTGCAAGACCACTGTGTTGACCATCTGGCCGTAGCCGTGGCCGACGAAGGGGCCGACCTGAGAAAAGCCGGGATCACCAGTAACATTCTGATCATGAACCCGGAACTGACAACCTTTCCTACGCTGTTCCGTTACAAGCTAGAACCAGAGGTGTACAGCTTCAACCTGCTCGAAGCGCTCATACAAGCGGCCGAAAAAGAAGGGGTGACCCACTTCCCCATACACATTAAACTGGATACGGGTATGCACCGCCTGGGCTTTGACCCCGACAAAGATATGCCGGCACTCATCAAACGGCTGCAAGGCCAGTCGGCTGTCATTGTGCGTTCCGTCTTCTCCCACTTTGTTGGGAGCGACAGTGATGACTTCGACGCATTCTCAGCCCGTCAATTTGATTTGTTCAACCAAGGAAGCCTGTTGTTGCAACAGGCATTCCCGCACCGCATTTTACGGCACATCTGCAACAGTGCCGGCATAGAGCATTTCCCGGAACACCAACTCGACATGGTGCGATTGGGACTTGGACTATATGGTATCAATCCGCGCAACAACCACGTCCTAAGCAACGTAGCCACGCTGAAGACTACCATTCTCCAAATCCACGACGTACCCAAGGAAGAGACCGTCGGATATAGCAGAAAAGGACACCTTACCCGCGACAGCCGCATCGCCGCCATCCCCATAGGATATGCCGACGGCCTGAACCGTCACTTGGGATGTGGTAAGGGCTATTGCCTTGTCAATGGGCAACGCGCCCCCTATGTAGGCAACATCTGCATGGATGTATGTATGATTGACGTGACCGACATAACGTGCAAAGAAGGCGATTCGGTTGAAATTTTCGGTGATCACCTCCCGATCACCGTGCTCAGCGACTTGCTCGAGACTATTCCTTACGAAATTCTGACATCAGTCAGCAACCGCGTGAAACGGATATATTACCAAGACTAAACAGAACGAACTCTCATGAAAAAAATGATCGGATGTTGCTTGATGTGCTGCTTGCCTCTGTTGGCCACCGCCCAGATGCCTCAGCACGAAGAGCCTACAGATACCAAACCACACGATAGTGAGGCGGTATGGAAACAAAAGTTAAGTGCCCCCGCCCTGTTGTGGGGAAACACCAACACCCGCTATGCAAAGTTGTCGTTGCCCACCGGAAAAATGGAGAAAAGCTGGAAAACAACCGCATGGCGCGGCGAACGCGTCAACGGACAAGCCGTATTGTACACTCCTTACGACTTGCGCGATGTGCAACTGGCTACTGACGGTTTGCGCAATGGCAAGTATACCATCCCGCCGTTGCCCTCTCCTTCGTACGCTATGTACTGACCGACGAGTTGAACAAAGACGGTAAAGGAGGTTGCGGCCACCGTCCCGACAAGACGAAATGGGATTCCTCCATTGTGGCCGACGCGCTTGATCCGGTCAAGATGATGCCCATCAAGGCCTGCACCACGCGTCCGCTCTGGATCGGAATACAAGTACCCCATGACGCACAGCCCGGCACATATCGCGGCACACTGACCGTCAACAGTCCCGACCTGAAGAAGCCCCTGCTTCTGCCTTACGAGGTGCGCGTAACGGCTCGTACACTTCCTAAAGCCCACGATTGGAAATTCCATCTCGACTTGTGGCAAAACCCATATGCCGTGGCACGTTTTTACCACGTACCGCTTTGGAGCAAGGAACATTTCGATTATATGCGCCCCAGTATGGAAAGACTTGCCGCCGCCGGACAAAAGGTGATCACTGCCTCCATCATGCAGCACCCCTGGAACGGACAGACGGAAGATCCTTTCAAAAGCATGGTTCTCCGCACCAAGCACATTGACGGAACCTGGAGTTACAACTACACCGTATTCGACCGCTGGGTGGAATTTATGATGAGTACGGGTATCGACGAACAGATAAACTGTTACACCATGATACCCTGGGCATTAAAATTCGATTACCTGGACGAAGCGACCAACTCTATCCAGTATCTGCACGCAACGCCCGGTGACAAGGCTTATACGGCATACTGGAAGAATTTCCTTGTTGACTTCGCGAAACACCTCAAAGAAAAGGGATGGTTTACCCGCACTGCCATTGCCATTGATGAACGCAGCATGCCCCACATGCGCGAAGCCTTTAAACTGGTTAAAGAAGCCGACCCGAATTACCGCATTTCCGGACAAGTACACTACTACCCGGAGGTAGAACCGCTTATTGACGATCTCTGCTTGGCTTACGGCGAAACATTGCCGACCGAAGTATGGAACCGCCGGCGCGTAGAGGGCAAACTGACCACCGTGTACACCTGTTGTACCGAGGCCTATCCCAACATGTTCAGTTTCTCGGCACCAGCCGAAGCGGCCTGGTTGCCCTGGCACGCCATGCATG
>CABSGW010000246.1 GCA_902477365.1 uncultured Prevotellaceae bacterium | reverse complement strand
AGATCTACATCCAAACAACAGGTTGACGGCTGCGGGATCCCGGCTTTCGAGAACAATGTGGTCCAAACCTCACGACGGCAATTACGTACCCCCTCTACCGCATTCAAAACCCTTCCGCCGTCCTGCTCATAATGCGCCAACAGATTCAATACTTTCTCACTGCGTGCCATGCTGAAACACCCTTCTGCCGATAAAGGTATCGTTATATGATCCTCTTCATTGTAACAAGTAACCCTATACCCGCTTTTCTCCAGCCTGCCACACACTGCTGCAAACACAGCCTCGTCGCGTTCTACCGAAGCAGGAGAAAAACAATGAGCACGGCGGATACCAATCCAATGCCTCATAGCGCTTCCTCCTGCAGCCACAGCTCAGCTTGGACAATATCACGTGCGTGGTCTACATCGACAATCTTTGAAAACGGAAAGGCTTTTACACAAAGCCCGTCCTCAATAAGGCCACGTTGAAAATCGCGCATGCGCAAACGTCCCTCACGCATGCAGCGTTCCAACGTATGTAAACAAACCGGATCTAAACAATAGATACCGCCCGACACATAAACAGCCTCTTCCATGTCATCTAAAAACTGCCGGATACGCCACGTCTCCTCGTCAACGTCTACATGCAGCGGCTTTTCGTCTTCCACATAACGTGTCACAGCCATCCAGGCATCGGCATCAGCTGCCTGAAACGCTTGTATATAATGTGTAAACTCTTTCTCTGAAAAGACAGGATCAACGGTTGTCAAACAAAAACGATCTGTTCCTAAATAAGGAGCCAAAGCATGAAAACTATGCATGGAACCAGGCGTATGTGCCGTTATAAACTTCAATGTCCGGCCATAGCGCTGTTGCAAGTCGTGCAAATGGCCCGTCAACTGAGGAAAAGTTTCATTGGCTATCACCCACACCTCATCTGCTCCATTTGCTATAAAAATACGAATAAGGCGATCTATCATCGCCTCACCCAGTATCTTAACCAAAGGTTTAGGCGTATTTATCCCCTCCTTCAGCAATCTTTCACCCTCGCCTGCTGCCAGAATGGCGTATTTCATGCTTCTTTATTTTCGGCCAGATTTTTCAATTTATCACTATCGTCACGGCGATCATGATATTGTTTACGCAAAGGATTTGCATGTGCTTCACGCTCCATACACCTGTTCCGCCATATATCCAGGGCTGTGTAAATCGCTTGACGGAAGGAACTTTCGTCTGCGACTCCCCTTCCGGCCAAATCGTATGCCGTACCGTGATCGGGCGACGTGCGTACAATCGGCAACCCTGCCGTATAGTTCACGCCATCGGCCATAGAGAGCGCCTTGAACGGCGCCAATCCCTGATCGTGATACATGGCCAGCACGCCATCAAAATGCGTGTACAAAGCCGCACCAAAGAAGCCGTCGGCCGAATAAGGGCCAAAGCACTGGACACCTTCGCCTACCATCTCCTCAATGGCCGGACGAATGATTTCCTGCTCCTCTGTCCCCAACACACCATCGTCGCCGGCATGAGGGTTAAGTGCCAAAACAGCAATACGCGGCTTTGATATACGGAAGTCTGCATGAAGCGTATCGTTAAAGATGCGGAGTTTGCGCTTTATGGCATCGGGAGTAATTGCCCCCGCCACATCCTTAATCGGCAAATGTGTTGTTACCAAAGCCACTTTCAGCAAGTTGTTCATCAGGATCATCAGCGCCTCCTGTCCTTTGCCTACACGTGCCTGCAAGTATTCGGTGTGTCCCGCAAACCGAAAATCATCGCTTTGTATGTTATGTTTATTGATGGGAGCGGTCACCAAAACATCTATCAACCCCTGTGTGTAGTCCTCCACTGCACGTTCCAGTGCCAACAGGGCTGCTTTTCCACCTTCGGGGGTAGCTACGCCAAAATCAACTTTCACCTCTTCCTCGAAACAAGGAATCAAGTTCACTTTACCGGGATCAATCTCCGAAGCCGAATTGACGATTGTAAAATTAGTAGTCAAGTCGAGTGCCTTACGATGATATGCCGCCACCTTGGGCGATCCGTACAAGATGGGTGTACATAACTCAAGCATGGCCGGTTCGGCAAACGTCTTCAAGATTACCTCGTAACCTACTCCGTTGATGTCGCCGTGCGTAATTGCCACGCGTATCTTTGCATGTTCCATTTATTCTATTTTTGGTTATAACGAGCCTACTTTATTCGTGACCCGCGGTGCTAATTTACAAAATCTATTCGATTAATTGTCCTTTTCCGCTTCCTTTTGTTGTTTTTCCGCCTGCTGCTTAGCCGTTGAAAGCAATCCGCAAGCGGCAAAAATATCCTGTCCGCGTGACGCCCTGATCGTGGTAAAAAGGCCGTGCCGTGTCAAATAATCACGGAATTCCACCATCCGCGCTTCTGCCGTCCCGTGCAGAGGCGAGTCGGGAATGGGATGAAAACGGATCAGATTTATACGACAGTCCAACCCCCGAAGCAATTGCACCAACGCGGCAGCATGGCGCATGCTGTCATTCACTCCGCCAAACATGGTATATTCAAACGACAACCGGCGTTGGTGCGCCGTTTCCCGGGATTCACCGGCCTTTAAGTTACGGCAAAAGTCGTACGTCCTGAGCAAAGCAACCATCTCGTCAATGGAATAGGCCCGTTCGGCCGGCATCAACTCACCACGTTCCGACGCAAAAGGATTATGCAGACTGATAGCCAAATGACAACGGCTCTCATCCAAGAAGCGTTTCAGTCCCTTGCGCAGTCCTACGGTTGACACCGTTATACGCTTCGGGCTCCACGCATAGGCATAGTCAGCCGTAAGCAGCTCGGTTACACGAAGTACATTGTCTAAATTGTCAAAAGGTTCTCCCTGTCCCATAAACACGATATTCGTCAGCTGCTCACGTTCGGGAAGCGAATA
>CABSGW010000245.1 GCA_902477365.1 uncultured Prevotellaceae bacterium | reverse complement strand
GGTTAATAAGATTCAGATATAAACTATTTTAGTGAATAATCTATCACTAGGTTCTAAATAGAGAATGAATATTGAATATGTGAGAATAAAGTTGCTTATATTATTTCAAATTGACAGATTTAGTTTCTAGCAAAATAAATAAGATTTAGAAACAAACAGGTACTTTATGGGCTATTTGGTAGCTTCCTTTTAAAGGGAGAACACGCTTCTCACCGACCAACGGTTGGTTCCATTTAAAGGAACAGAGCTTTTCCTTTAAAGAAACAACTCCAATATGCATTTATATTTTGTATAATCAAGTAGTTTATATCCATTAATAACACGCTTATTGCATATACTTGCATTATTTTATGCATCATTTTTTCTATCTGATAGAAATGATACAAACGTGATTCAAAGAGAAGATGAAAAATAGAACATCTTATAAAAAAGCGTTGAAACCTTCTTTTGTTGTATTGCTATATTCTTTCTGATGAACAAACCTCTCTTTTCATCTGTTAGAATATCTCAAATTCAGATATAACCTAACCAGTATGAAAAAAAATAAGCGACTTTGTATACTATTGACTTTGTATTTTTCCATCGGTCAGATAGATGCACAGATACCATTAAGTTTCGAAGAATCACTGCATCTGTTGAATCAAGGAAATCAGAGTCTGAAAATAGCAGATAAGAGTATTGAGATTGCGAAGGCTGAACGTGATAAGTTGAATGCTTTTTGGTATCCTAGTCTTCAATCTACAGGTGCGTTTGTACACATGTCGGAGAAGATCGAAGTTAAACAGCCTTTATCGCAGTTTACCGATCCGGCTAAAGACTTTGTACATTCCATTATTCCGGATGACCAAATCATTTCGTCTATACTGGATCAAATTGGGGCAAATACCCTTATATTTCCTTTGACTCCAAGAAATCTGACAACTGTTGATTTATCAGCCGAGTGGGTACTCTTTTCCGGTGGTAAACGCTTCCGTGCCACCAACATCGGAAGAACGATGGTCGACTTGGCACGGGAAAGTCGGGCACAGGTATCGGCCAATCAGCAAAATCTATTAGTTGAAAGTTATTATGGGCTTCGACTGGCACAACAAATTGTGACGGTTCGTGAAGAAACCTACAACGGATTAAAGAAACATTATGAAAATGCCTTGAAGTTAGAGGCAGCAGGAATGATTGACAAAGCAGGAAGGCTTTTTGCCCAGGTAAATATGGATGAAGCCAAACGTGCATTGGAAGCTGCGCGAAAAGAAGAAACAGTAGTGCAAAGTGCCTTAAAGGTTTTGCTGAATAAAAAGGATGCAGATGCCAATATCATTCCTACCTCTCCCCTTTTTATGAATGATTCATTGCCACCTAAAATGCTATTTGATCTTTCAGTAAACAGTGGGAACTATACACTCAACCAATTACAGCTGCAGCAGCATATTGCCAAACAAGAAGTGCGGATTGCTCAAAGCGGCTATTTGCCGAATATAGCCCTTTTTGGAAAACAGACCTTGTATTCGCATGGTATTCAGAGTAATTTATTACCGCGTACCATGGTAGGCATTGGTTTTACATGGAACCTCTTTGACGGACTGGATCGTGAAAAAAGAGTGCGGCAATCAAAATTAACGGAACAAACTCTGGCTTTAGGCCAGATGAAGGCCCGTGATGATCTGGCTGTTGGGGTAGATAAGCTTTATACGCAGCTGGAAAAGGCACAGGATAATGTAAAAGCTTTAAATGCAACGATTGCTTTAAGTGAAGAATTGGTACGCATCCGAAAGAAATCATTTACAGAAGGGATGGCAACTTCTACCGAAGTTATTGATGCTGAAACCATGCTTGCCAGTGTAAAAGTGGCTCGCCTGGCAGCATATTATGAATATGATGTGGCACTAATGAATCTACTCTCGCTTTGTGGCACACCGGAACAATTTGCAAACTATCAACCTAAACCGTAACAAACAATGAAACCAACTAGTAAAACCCTATCATGGGCTTTTGTCATCATTCTTCTGGCTGTCGGTATTTTCACCGGCTTGGGAGTTATATTAATGCATAAACAGCCGCTGGTCTTGCAAGGACAAGCTGAAGCAACAGAAATCCGTATCAGTGGGAAACTTCCCGGCCGTATCGACACTTTCTTCGTTCAGGAGGGAGACTGGGTACACCGGGGAGATACTCTTGTCGTCATTAATAGCCCTGAAGTACATGCCAAGTATCAACAAGTGAATGCCTTGGAACAGGTGGCAGTACAACAGAACAAGAAAATAGATGCCGGAACCCGTCGTCAGATCGTGGCTACTGCACTGCAATTATGGAATAAAACGAAGAGCGATCTTACTCTCGCCCAGACAACTTACAACCGTATTCTTACTTTATATAAGGACAGTGTCATTACTTCTCAAAGAAAGGATGAAGTAGAAGCTATGTATAAAGCGGCTGTAGCAGCCGAACGTGCTGCCTATGAACAGTATCAGATGGCTGTAGATGGTGCACAAAAAGAAGATAAAGCGTCTGCTGCCAGCATGGTGGATGCTGCTCGAAGCACAGTGGATGAAGTCTCGGCTTTGCTGGTCGATGCTCGGTTGACCGCTCCGGAAAACGGTCAGATAGCAACAATCTTCCCTAAACGTGGAGAGTTGGTTGCACCGGGAACTCCCATTATGAATTTGGTGGTGATGGATGATATACATGTTGTTCTTAACGTGCGTGAAGATCTGATGCCGCAATTTAAAATGGACGAAACATTTGTTGCGGATGTGCCCGCTATCGGTAAAAAAAATATTGAATTCAAAATCTATTATATTAGTCCGCTAGGCAGTTTTGCTACCTGGAAATCAACCAAGCAAACCGGAAGTTATGACTTACGTACCTTTGAGATTCATGCCCGTCCAACCCAAAAGGTGGATGACTTGCGTCCCGG
>CABSGW010000244.1 GCA_902477365.1 uncultured Prevotellaceae bacterium | reverse complement strand
GATCTACTACACGGTAATAGTTACTGAATTCCTGTGGAATATTCTCAAATATAGAATAAGTAGTTAAGCTCTGTTTATTTGCATTATAGATATCCTGGCCAATGGCAAATTTCAAGAAAACACTTAAATCAAAACCTTTATAAGTAAACGTATTATTGAAACCGCCGATACAATCTGGAGTTCCATTACCGATTTTCACATTTTTCTTAGTAAATATAGGATTCCCTTCTTCGTCTACATCATCGGCTGCATACTTAATATCACCTGGTTGAGGAGTTCCCGACTTAGGCTTCACAATTCCTTCACGCAAAGTCAGTTTACCATCTTTTCCCTCAATGAAATCCTCCGCTGTATAAATACCTTCATATTTATAACCGTACATTTCACCTAAAGCTTCGCCGACTGTTGCATAGTAGGTAACCATACCTGAACGGGAATCACCTGCACTGAATGTCTTTTCAGTCTGTCCTTGCTCCAACGCTACTACTTTTGATTTATTAAAAGACAAATTCAAATCACTTGTCCAACTGAAATTTTTAGTTCGGATATTCACTGTATTCAGCGTGACTTCCCAACCTCTGTTGCGCATCTTACCTACATTTTGATATTGTGTAGAATAACCTGTAGAAGATGGAACAACACAGTTCAATAACAAGTCATTCGCCTGATTATTATACCATTCTGCTGTCAAATTTACTCTGCTATTGAATAAAGACACATCAAGGCCAACATTGGTAGCTACTTGTGTCTCCCATTTCAATTCCGGGTTACCCAACTGCGTACCTAATACATAAGCAGGATTAGTCATTACATTATTCATAGGATAAGAGGTCAATGAAACATTAGTGCGGTAAGAGAAGCTTCCCACGCCATTGTTACCTGTAGTACCATAACCAACACGCAATTTCAAACTATTGACAACATCATTGATACGATTCTCTTTCCAGAAACTTTCCTCAGAAATTCTCCATGCAACTGAAGCTGAAGGAAAAACTCCCCACTGATGTCCTTTGGCAAATTTAGAAGAACCATCGGCACGAAGAGTTGCAGTCAGCAAATAACGTTCATCAAATGTATAGTTAGCGCGTAAGAAAGCAGAAACGATTCCACTATGTCCATGACCTGATTTCTTTTCTTCTACATTTCCCAATGAAATATCATCAATTCCATGGTTAGGATAGGGCATCTGCTTCACGCTAATAGAATTGCTTTCATCTTCACTATAACTCACTTCGTGACCCAATAAAAGATTTACCTTATGCTTCTTTGCAAAAGTCTGATTATAGTTCAAAGTATTCGTTATCTGATAAGAATAAGATTCACTATTTCCTATGCTTCCCGTCATACCCGTATTAACTGGGTCCATCAGGTAACCGGTAGAGCGTTCATCGGAAAATGAAGTGGATTTGCTGCTATTCCATCTGTAGCTTCCGGCAATGCGGTAAGTAAAGTGTTTCAGAAAGTCAAACTCTAAACCGGCATTTACAGAAAACATACGAGAACGTTTATTGGAAGTAGAAGCTTCGTTCTGTATCAAAGGGTTAGAAGCCGTATAGGAACTCTCAGCTCCACGAAAATCCACATAGGTCTGCTCTGTCAACATTTGGTCACGGGTAAAGTAAGTACCACCGCTGATAGGTTGACGTAACACATACTTCATACCAGAATAACTGCCGCCGCCATCTACACTCTTGTTATTAAACATTGCGTTGACATCTAGGCGAATTCCTTTATAAAGTTCTGAATTGATTTTTGCACGGAAAGCACTTTTATTGGCTGAATGATTGGCAAGCAGACCATCCTGTCCATTATAATTATAACTCAACATCACCTGAGTCTTTTCCGTTCCGGTAGAGATATTTACATTATGGCTCTGCGTCATGGCATATCCACCGAATACTTCATCCTGCCAGTCAATAGAAGATGCATCAGCGTAACGCTCATGTATACGGTCATATACACCCGTATAAAAACCTGTGGCATCCGTAGCCATGCCATCATCATAAAAAGCACTCCACGTAGGAGTAATACCTGTCAACTCAGCAAACTCATACTGGTATTTCACAAAATCTTCTACATTAGACATTAAATCTAATTTTTTGGCTAACTTATCGAAAGAAAAATAGGTATTGTAAGAAACTTGTGTCTTACCTTTCTTACCAGATTTAGTAGTAATCAAAATAATACCATTGGAACCGCGAGCACCATAAATAGCTGTCGAAGAAGCATCTTTCAGCACGTCAATACTTTCAATGTCATTAATATCAATATTATCAAGAGCACTTCCCATCTCAAATCCATCTACAATATAAAGAGGTTCAGTACTTTGAGTCAATGACATACCACCACGAATGGTAATGTTGGCACCTGCACCTGGAGCACCACTCTCTGTTACGATATTTACACCGGCAGCTTTTCCTTGCAACGCCTGCATCGCGGTTGTTACCGGTACATTAGCTAATTCTTTACCGCCTACCGATGAAATAGCACCTGTCAAATCTTTACGCTTCACCTTGGCATAACCAATAGCTACTACTTCTTCCAACATCACGGAAGACTCTTTCAACGTAACCTTATAATCAGTAGGTGTACCCAATCTGATTACAGCATCATCATATCCGATAAATTTAATCACCAAATCTCTAGCGGAAGAAGGTACTGAGATCCTGAACTTGCCATCCATATCAGTTATCGTACCGATAGAACTGTTGCCCTTTACTGTGACAGAAGCACCAATCACCACATCAACGGCGTCTCGAACCGTACCGGTAATTGTTCTATTTTGGGCAAAAATACCGAGAGAACAGCCTGTTAACAGGAACATCAACAGACAAAGTTTTTTGTGTAGAATTCTCATAGTTTAACAATATAATTTTTAATTAATAATCAATACTTCGGTAAATTTTTACCGAAAGATTAAAAGTTAAACAATAGAACCGGCA
>CABSGW010000243.1 GCA_902477365.1 uncultured Prevotellaceae bacterium | reverse complement strand
GAATGTATTGGCAACATTCCTGCAACTCGGCAGACGGATTACAAATCTTAAACTGTGCGGTGACCGTTGTATCTTTTACATCCCGATAACATCCTGGCTGGTTCAGTTCATGCGAACTAAGTCCCGTTCCTGCTGCCGGAGAGTAAGGCTGAATGGTATATCCTTTATACAACAAGCCTTTATCATACAACTGTTTCAGCAACCACCAAAGGGTTTCAATGTATGAGTTTTCATAGGTTACATACGGGTGTTCCATATCTACCCAATAACCCATTTTACGACTCAGATCTTCCCACTCCTCTGTAAACATCATCACATTGGTGCGACATTTACGGTTATATTCTTCAATGGAAATAGTTTTTCCGATTGCCTCTTTCGTAATACCCAATTCTTTTTCAACGCCCAACTCTACAGGCAATCCATGAGTATCCCATCCGGCTTTCCGGTCTACATGGAAACCCTTCATGGTCTTGTAGCGGCAAAACACGTCTTTTATAGAACGAGCCATCACATGGTGAATACCCGGATGTCCATTGGCAGAGGGAGGACCTTCGTAAAATACAAAAGAAGGATTTCCCTCGCGTTCACTCATACTTCTATGAAATAAATCCGCAGCATCCCATTTTTTTAGCACTTCTTTGTTTACCTCAGAAAGATTCAAGCCGGCACGTTCTGTAAATTTCTTTTCCATATATGTTTGTATCCTTATTTTATCGAGTTTATTCAAGTCGGGTACAAAAATACTAAAAAGGACGCACTTAAAGGCATTCTTTACCAATAACTTTTGCTTGTAAGTATGTTTCATCAGAAAGCCAGATGCCCTTCTTTTTCAAACGACATGGGCATGTACGCTGAAGAAGAAGGGCATCTCCATCAAACACAAAACGTTGTCTCTAAAACTCCCGGAACTTAAATGCGCGGTCCCTGTGTTTCAAGAACCACGGATGCGTAATGAACAAATACATAACCAAAGCGACTGCCACACACATAAAACCAGAAAGATACCCCCAATGAAATGTTTTCTCCACCGCATAACCCAAACAGATACCACTTTCCCACCCCAGCATACAAGAGTGTTGGGACGTACCACGTTGACAATGGCCGGAAAGCTTAAGAAAATACAGTAGAAAGCGCGAAGAGGCTAGCCCACAACCTACACCCAGCATGACAAAAGGAATGACAATGTTGACAGCAACCATACCGGCATATAACAACAAAAAACCACCTCCCATCAGAAGCAATCCGCAAACAATCTCAGAACGTAAATCCGCATTGGTAAAAACATGTTTCTCAACCAACAACGCAACTACCAAACCGATTGTCCAATAGGCATAGGCGACATGCATATGTACTGCGCCCAGCAAGCTCCCCAAAGCCACAGACATGAGCAATAAATTGATAAAAAGCACGTATCCTTCTGGTTGCCAAAATCGGTCGAAAGAGTATTTCTTAAGATAAATAGGTGTTCTGAATGGGACGGAAACACGGCATATACATCCATAAGCAAACGCACAAGCAACGATTGCAAACCATGTTACAGCACCACCTCCCCACAACGAATAAAAATAAGAACCAACAAATAAGCCCAACCCCATACCGATACGACCGAACCACGCATAAAAAGTATCAGCCTTAGTGCGAAAATCAGATACGGACAAATCATTAAGCAAAGTACTCCCCAACGCCATCTGAAACACGCCAAAGGCCGCTCCTTGCACCAAACGAATCACAAAAACGGACCATGCACTATGCGCACCAAACAAATAAGTAAACAGCGTTAATAACAAGACAAAAACAGCTGTCAAACAAACCGATTTACGCTTAAAGACATCCACCAGATAAGCATTGCAAGGACCAAGAAGATAGAGTCCCGCTCCAAACGAAGCAACACTCCATCCTAACGCAGTCATCGAGCCAGCTGCTATATCCCAATAAGGGTATATCACAAAAACAGAAATGATAGAAAAGGAAAGCAACAAATTTGCAAAACACATCAAACAAAAGTTTGTATGCCAAAATTTACCCATAAGTCAAAAGTTTGTTGTTCGCCTCTTTTTTTAGTATTGCTCCTCTGCATTCGGGAAACTACCCTCCTTTACATCCGTCACATACTGCCCAATCGCATTGGTCATAATCGTATTCAAGTCGGCATAGCGGCGTAAGAACTTAGGACTGAAAGAATTGTTCATTCCTAACATGTCATCTATCACCAACACCTGCCCGTCAACTCCCCCGCCAGCACCAATCCCAATGATGGGTATTGCTACCTCTTGAGCTACACGCTGCGCCAATGTGGCCGGAATTTTCTCAAGTACCAAACCGAAACAACCTACCTCAGCCAGCGCCTTGGCATCGTTCAATAATTTTGCGGCTTCTTGTTCTTCTTTTGCACGCACGGTATAAGTACCGAACTTATTGATACTTTGCGGAGTCAGTCCTAAGTGTCCCATAATGGGAATACCGGCATCCAAAATAGTCTTTACCGTATCGAGTATTTCCACCCCACCTTCCAGTTTCAAAGCATCACAGCCGCTCTCCTGCATAATGCGGATTGCATTCTTCACTCCCTCTGTGGGATTTACCTGATAAGTTCCAAAAGGCATATCGCAGACCACCAATGCACGTTTCACGCCACGCGTTACGGAGCGGGCATGATAAATCATCTGATCCAGTGTGATAGGCAATGTGGTGACGTTACCGGCTTTTACATTGGATGCCGAATCGCCAACCAAAACCACGTCTATACCTGCATTATCCACAATCATAGCCGTAGTATAATCATACGATGTCAACATAGCAATTTTCTTGCCTTGTCTTTTCATTTCTATTAACCGATGTGTTGTTACCTTACGGTTATCATCTACTAAATATCCTGCCATAGTTTTTGTATTTAAACCATCAAGCAATTTTTTAACCCATTGCCCGAAAGCGGTGCAAAAGTACAGTTTTTCATTGAATCAAGAAAGCAATGCACAAAAACTCTCGTAACCGAAGTTTGTAAAATCTGGTATGTCCATAAG
>CABSGW010000242.1 GCA_902477365.1 uncultured Prevotellaceae bacterium | reverse complement strand
ATGTTCAGTTTCTCGGCACCAGCCGAAGCGGCCTGGTTGCCCTGGCACGCCATGGCCGGAGGCTATGACGGATATTTACGTTGGGCCTACAACAGCTGGACGGCCAACCCGCTTACCGACACTCGCTTCCGTACATGGGCAGCCGGCGATTGTTACCTGGTGTATCCGGGCGCAAGCAGCATCCGTCTGGAAAAACTGATAGAGGGTATACAAGACGCAGAGAAAATTCGCCTGCTACGTCAAGAGTTCTCGCAACAAGAAGAGTCCGCTAAGTTGAAACGACTGAACGAGACGGTTTCCCGCTTCATACCCGAGAATATGGACGGAACCAATGCAACAGAAATGGTAGAAGAAGGCCGACGTGTGCTGAACTCACTCTAGCCTTCAGACATTCCGACCAGTAAACAAACGATGAAGGTGCGCCATTCCGGACGCACCTTCATCGTTTTCTCATACCATAACAGCCAGCATCACAAACCGCCGTCTACTATCCAAATCCGTTGGTCGTTATCGCGACGAAGCGCTATATGCCTGGTTTCGGAAGTACCATCGGGATGTGTCAACGTATAAAAGACAAAAACACCTGCGTAATCTTCCTTATCCTTGGGGGTACTAAATCCGGAGACCTTGCATCCCTGCATACGTTGGGTTGCCGCCGGTAATAGCTGTCCATAGTAATAAAGTGCCTCTTTGGCCGATTCGGGAGCACCCGTCACCAATGCGGTCATTATCCGGCGTGCGGCCTCTGTAGCCGTTTCCTGCTGTAACATCTGCAAGCGTGCACCAGCGCGAACCTTCGGATCTTCCACTTCAAGCCATTGCCCGTCGGCCGTTTCAGGAAGTCGTATCAGCTGTTCCCTATCCAACAACACATTATATACAATCTTTTCGCTCTTCAACACCAGCGTGCGCCGCCCGCCATGCTCTATCCATATCCGTATCTCCCTGAGTAGTCCATCCTGTTTGGTAAAGACATTTTCAATCACACAATCGGATACCTCCGACTTACCTTTCTTCAGCAAAGAGCCGACTCCACCACCATAAAACTTCGTATAGGTCGTCACCTGTATACACTGATCCGTCTCGGTTGTTTCAGCACGTGCATATTTTAATGTCGAGACCGCCTCCTTTTGCCGTTCCAATAACGTTTCGGGATGTAGCAAAGAGGCGAACTCTTCCAACATACCCCATGCTGGTGTTCCACGCAACATCAATCCGTCGTTATTCCACAGGAACTGTTCTTTACCATCGAATACAATGGTTCGCCCCCCACTCTTCTCCAATCGCCAGAACATAGAATCGTTTTGATGAAGCACGCTGATCTTCATCCGGATAAAATCGGCATTCGGATCAATATGGGCGAGATTCTCGTTCGGATCGGTCCGTATGCTGAGATCTATCACAAAACTACCCACATTCTTCGCTCCCTTGATAGCTTGTTCAAAAACCATCGGTACAGACTTCATGGCATCGGCATCGGCCGCAAAGAAATTGCTCAACCCGGTCCATACTCCCAGCCCAAAAAGAAGGATGGATGCGGCAATTTGCCCCACCTTACGATACAGAAGTCTATACCCGCTTGGCTTTTTCGGTAAGGAAGCATGCGGTGCTTCATTCAACGCTATGCGCTGCAAATCGCCATGAGGCCGCAATTTATCGACAACAGCCATATATTCCTCATAATAAGCCTTACACGCCGCACATTCTTCCATATGCCGCTTACATACTTGTTCCAGTTCGGGATGGACATCTTTATCACATAAGTCCACCATGTACTTGCTAAATTCTTCACATTTCATACCACTCATTTTTTACGGTTTATCACACAGGATTTATTGATGAATCCCTTTTCTGATTTTCTCAATGCCATACTGGAAACGAGACTTCACGGTAGACAACGGCACGCCCAACATGTCGGCTATGTCACTGAAACTGTAATCTCCATGAAGCCTCAGCCGAATTACTTCAGACTGCTCCTCGGGTATGGCAGCCAGGAGTGTAGACAGAAGCAGAAACTCCTCTTCCCAACTTTTACCCTTATCGTCAACTTCATTGCACGCTTGTTCCAACCGGACAAAATGCCGTTGTTGCATTTGCCGTAAACGGTCGGTACACAGATTGGCTAAACTGCGATACAAATAACCACGCAAATTATCCACGACACAACCATCAGCGTCCCGAATCTTTCCATGCAACTGTAAGAAAACATCCTGCACTGCATCCTCCGCATCGGCCCAATCGCCCAACCGATAGCAGGCATACCGCACCAAACGGGGACGTTCCGCCTCGACCAAGTTGTCTATATCCGTCATCTCTTTTCTGTTATTCCTATTCAACATCATCTATTCCATGCTTTTTTTGATTAGATACAAACTGCTATTTATTAGTAAGACGTACAGAAAGGGAAAAAGACGTACCGATTCATCTTTTTTTTTCATTGTATCAGGAAAAAGCCTATCCCCACACGCACACAAATCACAAAAGGATACTAAAAAGCGGTAGCCCTCTTCACAGAGGGCTACCGCTTGATTTGTTACAAACCGTCCGGTTACTTACTTTCCATACCGTGCCGCCTTGGCTATACGAGCCGGTATTTCGATATTATCCATTTTACCTGTAAAATAATTTGATCCTGCACCTATGGCGAAAACAGGAACCAAACCGGCCGAGTGCCCACCTGTTGTCCAGCCTGTCAAAGCCACTTCGCTCATGATGCTGCGTGCAATAGCCGCCAAAGGTTCGCTCTTGGCATATTCGCTTTCGGCAAACACCACTTTGTTGCGTACAAACGATTGCTCATATTCATCACGCAAGCGACGCTCATGCGACCAGGTCAAAGGAATCTGATTCCAAAAACCCATTTTCTCACCCAACAAGGCTTTCACCTCTTCCCAGGTCACGCGGTTGTTTTTGGCTTTACGCAATGCACTCAATGCACTCGATAGTGCCTCTTGAGAAGTGTTTTGGTTCGTAAGCGCCTTCAGGTTCAATGTGTATCCGCTACGTCCCAGACCCAATCCACCC
>CABSGW010000241.1 GCA_902477365.1 uncultured Prevotellaceae bacterium | reverse complement strand
CTGGAGCTTCCCGGACATGGTTTAGCAGCCATTGCGGCTTTTCCGCACCTCTCTTGTAAGGGAGACAGCATCACACCACGTATCATTTGGGGAGTGGAAGACGTTGTGATGTGTCCGGGCAAGGAAACAACTTTTACGTTTCTGGAGGATGTCATCAAAGAGATGGTGGAGCTGTTCCCCGGCAAATACTTCCATATTGGCGGTGACGAAAGTCCCCGCAGCGAATGGAAAGAATGTCCTCTTTGTCAAAAGAGAATAGCTGACTTGGGATTCAAAGATGAGAAAGGAAGTCCGAAAGAAGCAAAGTTGCAAAGCTATGTGGTTAGACGTGTTGAAAAGGTATTGAACCGTCATGGAAAAACTATCATCGGTTGGGACGAGATATTGGAAGGGGGAAATCTGAATCCTTCATCCATCATCATGTCATGGCGAGGTGAGCAAGGAGGTATATCCGGCGCAAAAGCAGGACACGAAGTAATCATGAGTCCGAGTAGTCATGCGATGTATCTGGATGCTTACCAAGACGAATCGAAAGTGGAACAGGTGGCAATCGGCGGTTTCTCCCCTTTACAACGTTCGTATGCTTACGATTCTGTGCCCGAGCAATTGGTAAAGAACGGACAAAATAAATTTATCAAAGGTGTGCAGGGTAATGTGTGGGCCGAATACTTATTGAATGAAAAGATGGTTGAGTACCGTCTGTATCCTCGTGCATTGGCTGTTGCCGAAATAGGCTGGTCACAACCTGAAAACAAGAACTTTGAAGCCTTTGCTAAAAGACTGGACAATGATGCGGCCTTAAGACTCGCTGCACACGACATCAACTTCCATATTCCGCTTCCACAACAGGTGGGCGGATCATGTAATTTTGTAGCCTTTACAGACGATGTGACACAAACCTTTACCACTGTGAGGCCGGAGAAAATGGTCTACACAACAGACGGAACAGAGCCTACACCTTCATCAACCGTGTACAAAGAGCCGCTTCGTTTTACCCATAATACGGAACTGAAAATTGCAACACTGTTACCGTGTGGCATTATGGGACCTTCACGGACAATCCGCTACGAGAAACAGGCGCTCTCACCAGCAATCGTCATAGCTGACACGATACCAGGACTGAATATGATGGTAGCCGATGGAAAATTCATGCGTACGTCCGAATTGTCGAAAGTGTCGAATTGGAAACAAAAATCTATTAAAAACATACGCGAAATACGCTCTCAGACAGCCGTTCCGGGCAATGTACGCAATGTAAACCACTATGCAGCAATAGCGTATGGCTATATCAATATTCCGGCTGACGGCGTGTACTACTTCTCATCCAATAACGCAGAGGTATGGATTGACAGAGAAAAAATTATTGACAACGATAAAGATATGGTGAAACGTTTCTCCCGTAATGGTGGAAGCCGTGCTTTAAGTAAAGGATTGCATGCCATCAAAATTATATTCCTAGGCCATATTGGTGGCGGATGGCCTACTTACTGGGATGACGGAAGTGTGGTATATCGTCATGAAAAAGACGAAAAATTCAAAGCCATCGGCCCTGATATGCTATATCGCTAATAAGGTTATATATTATTATAAAAGCATTGGGAGCAAATCATCGAATTTGCTCCCAATGCTTTTAAGAGGGATTTATATCAACAATACTCTTTATTTCTTCAATTAAGAGTCTATTCAGCTAAACAATTAAAGAGTGTTAACGATGGTGCTTTTTTGTATGCCCTCTGGAAGTTAAATTCAATTAATACTTTATATTTGCGAATGTATACATTTTTATTTATCAAAGATCCATGAAGAAATATTACCTCTATGGAATCGGAATGTTATTGTTCAGTTCTACCGCTACAGCGCAACTTGACGAAAACACTCCGGTAGACCGCGAAAAGTTTCCGAACTTTAAACCGGTTTTTAATCCCGAACGCTCGCTCTTAAAAAAGAGTAAGCAAAGTCGTGCATTACGCCAGAACAGGCCTGTTTACGTGAATAACGCGGACACACCTTACTTTCCACCTATATTTAATCAGGACGGGGGTTCATGTAGTTCGGCTGCCAGTGTTGCTTATATGCTCACCTATGAATTAAATTCTGTCCGAGGAACAGACGCGAGCAAGGATGAGAACATGCTGCCAACCCATTTCACTTGGTCAAATTACTTTTCACCAGGTCAGGGACAAAATGCAATCGCTGCAGGAAATGGTGTTCCTAATATCATTGTATACGAGGGAAGAACGTTCTCGCGCCTCTTTGGTAATCAGGATTGGAAAGATACAGACTTTGGTTGGATGCAAGGTTATGACAAGTGGTATAGTGCCATGTTCAACCGAACTACCCATTCTGCAAACTTTCCGAAAGGATTGAATACGGAAGAAGGACGTGAACTGGTGAAAGATTGGCTGTGGAACCATTGTGGAGATTCGGATTTCCGAGCTGGAGGTACAGTAAATGTTATGTTGGGTATTACGGGCTCTAAGGATCAACAGATTCCACAAACGCCAACAAATAAAGAAGCTGGTGTAGCTGGGAAATGGTACATTGCTGAATGGAGTGAAAAGTTAGATCACCAAATGACCATCGTTGGTTATGACGACCGTATCGAGTTTGATCTCGATGGTAACGGTATAGCCGGTGAAAAAGACAAAGACGAAGTAGGTGCATGGATTATCGCCAACTCGTGGGGAGCTGGTTGGAAGAATAAAGGATTCATTTATTGTCCCTACAAAAACTCTTATACCTATAAGAATGAGAATGGACCTGGCGGATGGTGGTTCCCGGAAATGCACTTTGTGCGTAAAGATTATCGCCCGCTCCGTACCATGAAAATAACCATGGAGTATTCCAAACGTAGCGAAATAGCCCTTTCTGCCGGTATTTCAACCGACCTAAAGGCCACTACACCCGAGAAAACAACCGGTTTCAAACACTTCACCTATGCCGGAAATGGCGGTAATGAAGTAGATGGCGAAACTCCAATGCTTGGTAAATGGCTAACAGGGATGAATTATGCTCCTATGGAGTTCGGTTACGATTTGACAGATCTTTCTGCCGAATTCGACACCCGTCGTG
>CABSGW010000240.1 GCA_902477365.1 uncultured Prevotellaceae bacterium | reverse complement strand
CATACATCCTAGTCCAACGAAATTGCCGTCCCGCCACATCCTCCCGGCCAAAAATGTGTCGGGCCAATTTTGCCGTCAACACCTTCTGTCCCGGAGTAGCCAAAGCCTTACGCACATCGCCGTGAAGCACACGGATTCCCATGAAATCGATGAAATCAGGCGGTACCTGTTGCAGAAAAATATCCGTACCGGGAATCGGCTTTCCCGTCTCGTCTACAGCCCTATACGCCCGTTCATATTTCACCACAGTCGTTCTTGCGGAAGCACCGAGCTGCTTACGGAGCACCTCGGCCTGCATGACCGGAAGCAAATCGGAATACGAATGGTCTTCCTCCTGCTGTACCACATACAACTGCCGATAGTCGGGTCGAAAAAAATCATAATGGGTCTCCGTCCACCACCAGTTCAGGCTGAATGTGAAACAGACCAGGCCAAAGACCAATCCCACCACCGAGATGCAAGTTTGCCAACCATTCTTGTATAGGTTACGAAGCGCTTGCTTCACATTCAATATCATCAATTTCATCGTCTCTTTTGCATTTTATTTTCTAATCAATCCTCCTCTTCTCATCTCCCCAATCCCTGGCACGCTGATTTTTCCTACTCAGCCTTAATCACCTCTGCCGGATTCTCTCTCATCATTGCCCGTACTTTCAACACAACGACTACAAATATAAAGAATAAAACGGTACACAGCGGAACCGCAACCGACCACCACGTAATTGAAACCTGCTCGGCATACTTCTGCAACCACCAGCTAAGGACGACAAGGCCTAAAGGCAGTGCGACAGCCGCTCCCAACATGGCTACCCAAACATACCGCCAAAGGTAGAAACGCAACAACTGCCAATACGTCACACCAAACACCCGGCGAATAGCCATACTCCGCCGATTACGCCGTAACTCATACGACACAAAAGCCTGTACACCCAGAATGGTAACACACAGTCCAACCAGTGCCTGGAGTATGAACAAGAGCAAGTAGTGCTGTTCTTCTTTATAAAAACTCAGTATATGTTCCGAATAGTCTTCTACCTTGACCTGTTCCAAAGACAACTCGTGGCGCGTAACCACCTGCCGGATTGCCGAAACGGCTTCAGCCCGCTTACCAGGTAAATATTTCACATAAATGGTTTTAGCACCCGACATGGCGCTATCGGGCATAAAAAGTGTCGGGAGTGTTTCTTTCCCAAAGGAGCGGTTCCGATAGTCCAGTGTACCGATAACACGCACATTGTCCGTCCCATTCACAGAACCATAGCAAATTCCCTCATTCCCAATACCTAACAGTTGCCTGGCTTTACTGTTTACCAAGGCCTCACCCCTACGTCCCTCATAATGCATGGGTAGACCCTGCAAATCCTTCACCTCCAGTTCAAAGAACGAGATTGCATCGGCCGGAAGAGAAAATAACGAAATAGAGGTTTTCAGTCCCTCTCGAAAATATCCGCCATCGGCGGTGATGCTCGCTCCCGGTTCAAAGATCTGTATCTGCATGGCACGGGCATCTTCAACGGCCGGCGAAGCATTGCGCAGTTCGGACGCCACCTCCGGCCGCATAAACTCCGCAGCAGTTTTATCTTGCCATGAGGCCACTTTGACACTCAATACGCGATCGGCCGAAAAGCCCAAACCGTCGTGTGTCATGAAACGGAATTGACGCAACCCGTTGATAACCAAAAAGAATAACAACACACTCACCGTCATCTGTATGAGTAGCAGAACGCCTTGTAACGCCTTTCCTCCCTGTGTATTCGACAACGAGAACTTATAGAGACTATGCAAGCGGTACAAGGGATAAGAAGCGAAAAGCAGCATCAGTCCAAGCAAACCCAAACAGAACCAACCATAATACACATAGAGTTCACCTTTTGTAATTTCGGGTTGATACAGCAGGTAGGCCCATTCCAACAATACCCCGCCCAACAGGCATACCCCCACGATTATCAGGAGGACCTCAACAAACAAACGACAAACATTATCACGGAAACCACCGCCCAGACAAATGCGCAGGCGATACTCCCGTAACTGGAACAGGCACATGGACGTAAGCAGGGCGGTAAAATTGAATAACGCACTGACCAGCAACAGGACAGAAAGCAAGCAGAACGACAAGGGATAGAACGCGGCATTCCACAAATCGGGATTACGATCCAAGATAGGTACGAGTCTCAGCGGTTGTAAGCGGGTTTTAACATCATTCTTATTGTTCACTGAATCGCATAGTGCCAATTGCCTGCCCACCTCATCCGGGTTATCGGTACGAATCAGCACCTTACTCCCGTCACGGTATATAAATTTCAAGTCCTCGCATGGATACAGATACCAAAAAGGAACGGCCGTGTACGTTTCATAACGTACCACCGCCGCCACATACCGTATACCTTCCTCCTGTTTCTCCGCAAAATAAGGAGGCACATAATTGATACTACGCCCCACCACCTTGGTTGTTCCGAAAAGTAACAGCGCCATGGAATCGGTCAGCACCACTTGGTTGGGACTACGATACAAGTCGTCCACCTTACCGTCAAGCACACGTACATCCAACATACCCGGAAAAAGTGAATCGACCATCAATCCGTGCTTCACACTCGGTGCGTTCTCTGTTTCCGATGCATGCATACCCAGAAAAATACTGGTTGCCGTCGACAACCGGGTATTCTGTGGTAACCGCTGGCGCAAATTGTCCACATACTTATCAGATACCATGTACCGGCAATTAAATAATCCATCTTTTAGATTGGTAGTCTGCAACAGATACAGTTGATCACTCTTTTCCCGAAACGAATCATAATGCGTCCGATACCAAAGATCGGACGCGCTTAACGTAAAGCACACCAGTGACAGGGCCAAGCCCACTACTGAAAACAAGATAGGCTTCCAATTACCTCGGATATGCCGCAAGGCCTGAATCAAATTTATATACAGCAAACGCATCGTTTCCTCCTTTTTTAGTTTTTTATTTTAGCTGCCAACATCCCACTCCAACATTTTATTTAGAGACAGGCCACCGACATGCGGTTTCTCCCTCAACGGGGTATCTTCACAGACACGTATACACTCCGTAATAACGGACTGGGCATCTCGTCGCAACGAGATGGGCTGTTTGTT
>CABSGW010000239.1 GCA_902477365.1 uncultured Prevotellaceae bacterium | reverse complement strand
GGTTGTCAAAGAATATAAGAACCTTTGGGATGCAGCCAACCTATTGTTGCAAAAAACTCCTTCCGACAACTTTACCGCCACAATGAAGCTTACCTTCAAACCGACGGAGAAATACAAAGGAGAACGTACCGGACTGGTAGTTATGGGACTTGACTACGCCGGACTTATCCTGGAAAATACGGACAAAGGCCTGGTATTGTCTCAAGTGTCTTGCCCCAAAGCAGACAAAGGTACTTCCGAAACCGTAAACGGAACAGTCGATTTAAAGGATAATACGATTTACCTGCGTGCCAAGTTCACCTCTGACGGAAAAAAGATTTCCAAGAGCGAAGGCGGACACGACCTGTTGGTAATGTGCCACTTCAGTTACAGCCTCAACGGAAAGAAATTCCAGCCATTGGGCAAACCGTTCCAAGTAAAAGAAGGCAAGTGGATCGGTGCCAAAGTTGGCATGTTCTGTACCCGCCCGGCTATCGTTACCAACGACGGCGGCTGGACAGATGTAGACTGGTTCAGAATTACCAGATAACAGGCTTCATGGACATACTGCCTCACCATAGATAACATTGATTTCCGGTTTATCAGGTATCTATCTTAAAATCGGTATTAATCCGCGTTATCTATGGTGAGTTTTTATATAACCCCTGCAAATTGTTATATCTTTGTTCCCAAAATAAAAAAGAGAAAACAATGAAGAAACTTGTTATATTCGACTTAGACGGTACATTATTAAATACCATTGCCGATTTGGCGCAAAGCACCAACCATGCATTGAGCGTACTTGGTTACCCCACCCACGAGGAATCAGCCTATAACTTCATGGTGGGTAACGGAATCAACAAACTATTTGAGCGGGCCCTTCCCGAAGGAGAGAAGAGCGAGGAAAATGTGCTCCGTGTCCGTAAGGAATTCATTCCTTACTACGATGCACACAATGCCGACAAGAGCCGTCCCTATCCCGGCATACCCGAACTGCTGGAACAATTACAGTCGCTGGGACTGCAAATAGCGGTTGCATCCAATAAATACCAAGCAGCAACCCAAAAACTGATAGCTCACTATTTCCCGAAAATAAACTTTGTCGCCGTATTCGGCCAACGGGAAGGAGTAAACGTGAAACCCGACCCGACCATTGTAGACGATATTCTATCCATTGCCAAAACAGATAGAAAAGATGTGCTTTATGTAGGAGATTCCGGCGTGGATATGCAGACGGCAATCAATGCCGGGGTAACGTCTTGCGGAGTAACCTGGGGTTTCCGCCCACGGACAGAGTTAGAGGAGTTTCACCCCGATTATATCGCAGACAAAGCGGAAGAAATCTTAAAACGGATAAACTGACAAGCTATGATCAAAAAATGGTTCATGCTAATCCTTACCTTTTGCTGTATCGGCGGTAAGGTCACGGCACAAAATGATACCGTCCTGAAACTATGGTACGACAGCCCTGCCAGACAATGGGTAGAAGCTCTGCCATTAGGCAACGGAAGCTTGGGAGCAATGGTCTTCGGCGACCCCATACACGAACGGTTCCAGCTCAATGAAGAGACTGTTTGGGGCGGTTCACCTCACAACAACACCAATCCCAAGGCAAAAGAAGCGTTGCCCCGCATACGCCAACTGATATTCGAAGGGAAAAATAAAGAAGCGCAAGAGTTATGCGGCCCTGCCATCTGCTCACAATCCGCCAATGGAATGCCATATCAAACGGTCGGCACACTGCATCTCGATTTTGAAGGAATCAGTAAATACGATGACTATTACCGGGATCTGGATATTGAAAAGGCAATAGCCACCACTCGTTTCACGGCCAATGGCGTTACTTACGTACGGGAAACATTCACCTCATTTCCTGACCGGTTATTAGTTATCAGACTAACAGCCTCGAAAAAAAGAAGCATTTCTTTCACTGCGCATTACACCACTCCTTATACCGAAAACACAGAGCGCTGCATCTCTTCCCGCAACGAATTGCAGCTCAACGGAAAGGCCAACGACCACGAAGGCATTGAGGGGAAGGTTCGATTCACCGCACTTACCTGGATTGAGAATAACGGCGGTACGCTAAAAGCAACCTCCGACAGTACTTTGCAAGTCAAGAATGCCAATAGCGTTGTTCTGTACGTCTCCATCGGCACAAACTTTATAAACTACAAAGATGTATCGGGAGATGCACTTAAAACCGCACAGCAATACATGAAGCAGGCCGGCAAGAACTACACAAAAAGAAAAGAAGCCCACATTGCCGCCTATCAAAAATACTTTAACCGCGTTTCCCTCGACTTGGGCAGCAATTCCCAAATTAAGAAACCGACAGACCTGCGTGTAAAAGAATTCAGTTCTACTGCCGATCCGCAAATGGCTGCCCTATACTTCCAATTCGGACGTTATCTCTTAATATGTTCTTCACAACCGGATGGACAAGCCGCTAATCTGCAAGGCATCTGGAACTATCAGTTGCGCGCTCCCTGGGACGGGAAGTACACCACCGACATTAACGTAGAAATGAATTATTGGCCGGCAGAAACCACTGCCTTGCCCGAAATGCACGAGCCGTTTCTGCAATTGGTAAAAGAAGTATCCATACAAGGTCGCGAGAGTGCCGCCATGTACGGTTGCCGTGGTTGGACGTTGCATCACAACACCGATATATGGCGCAGTACAGGCGCCGTAGACGGTCCTAAATATGGTGTTTGGCCCACTTGTAACGCCTGGTTCTGCCAGCACTTATGGGATCGGTATCTGTTCTCCGGCGATAAGAACTATTTGGCAGAGGTTTATCCGATTATGCGCGGAGCCTGCGAATTTTACCTGGACTTCTTAGTACGCGAGCCCCAAAACAACTGGCTGGTAGTAGCTCCTTCCTATTCACCGGAAAACAGTCCGTCTGTTAACGGTAAACGCGATTTTGTAATTGTTGCCGGTGCTACGATGGATAATCAAATGGTTTACGACCTCTTCCACAATACCATCCAAGCCGCCACCTTAATGAATGAGCATGCATCCTTCACAGACAGCCTGCAAACCGTGGCCAAGCATTTGGCACCCATGCAGGTAGGACGCTGGGGACAGTTGCAAGAATGGATGGAAGACTGGGACAATCCTCAGGACCACCA
>CABSGW010000238.1 GCA_902477365.1 uncultured Prevotellaceae bacterium | reverse complement strand
AGGCATCCACGCAGCGGGCGTCTTCTTCTGTAATGTCGAAGAACTGTATAAACTTGAATCCTGCCCGCACGGCATATTCCGCCGTCTCACGGATACCCGAGATCATGCTGGGTGGTGTGGGATGGCTCAGCAACAAACTCTTGCAATTCTTCGGATTACCCACCCCGTCATTCATCAAGTCCCAGTTCATTCCATCCGTCCGGGCATCACCCGGATGGCATCCGTTACAGCTCTGCCAACCCTGGAAACAATGCGAGGCGTCGTTGAAGTAGCGTTCTCCCTTGTGAATGTCGGTCTCGTGCCGTTTCGGATTCAACTCTACAGCCGCCAACCGGTGTGTCTTCGTATCGAGAATGTTCAGCACATCACTGAAGTAAGTAGGAACAAACAACCGTTCTTTGGTCAGAAACATGCTACGCGGACCGTTACCCCGAAGCGGAATGCGCTCCCGCAAACCGTACAGGAAATTCAAATCGTACTCCAGCATGGGTTTGTTGGGATAATTCAGAAACTTGTCCAACATCTCACGGTGCTTGATGACACTCACCTCGTGCGTGCCCGAATGAGAGATATAGATCGATACATCGTCACAAGCAATACTCCACACACCGGCCGCACCGCGTTCGGGTTCGTCGGTCAGCACCGTACCCACAAAGGCTTGTTGCGCCACATCTATCACGCTGAAAGCGCTGGTGTTCATCCATCCCTGTTGCAACTGAGAGGTGGGCACCGTGAAACGGCCCAGGTTGTGAGACACATAAATGTAACGCCCGTCGGGCGTGATACAGATGTCGCGCAACGCATTGCTGCCATTTGCCAGACGGATATCCTTTACTTTCCGGAACGTACCCAGCTCAATCACCGAGACACAAGCCGAAACGTGGTCCAAGTCAGCCCGTTGGGCCGGCAAGAAGTTGGCCACAAATAAATAACGCCCGTCCTTGCTCAGAACCGCCGACTTAGGTTCGCGCAGCACCTGAACGGTACGGGTTACCTGATTTGTAGCCAGATCTACCTCCGAAACGGTATGCTGAAACTGGTTACATATATAAATATGTTTCCGGTCGTTATCAATAAGCGGCGCACAAGCTCCCGATCCGGTTGTAACCTCAGCCTCTTTGTGTCCGTCGGCCAACGACAGAACCTGCAGCCGTCCCTTACTCCACGAAGTGGTAACATACACTTTATCACCCTGTACCGTGATGCCTGTCGGTATATCGTCCAGCGCATAGGTACGCAACAACCGGCTTCCGTCCGGCGCATAGACCGCCAGACGCCTTGTTCCTTTTTCTGTCATCAGCAACTCCCCACGCTCCGTTTGCACCACGTCCGTAGGGAAAAAAGGCTCGTCACCGGTAGCCAGGCTCACTAGCGTCTGACATCCCAGCCAACAGGCCAACAGGTATTTTTTATACATAAATGGTATGTGCATAAATCTATCTAGTATATATCGAATTTCAAGTTTTCAGGTATCCCAGCTCTTGCGACAACGTGCGGGCCACCTCGCAAATAACGGCCGCATGAGCCGTAACCACTTCGGGTTCCAACCGGTCTTTAGGTCCGGAAATCCAGATTGCCCCGCAGGGATATCCCGTATAATTCAAAATGGCTGCTCCAATGCAGATAACCCCGCTCAGTTCCTCTTCACGGTCCATTGCATAACCTGCCTCTGCCACCCGTTTCAGCTCCTCCTCGTAAGCCTGGCGCGAAGTAATGGTGCGTTCATTGTAGCGGGTAAACGCCATTTTGTCCAAATAGCGATTGCGCACCGATACCGGCAAATGGGCCATGATGGCTTTTCCCGGTGCCGAGCAGTGCAGCTCGAACGGTTTGCCGGGCGAAAGGGTGAAACTGAATGTATGGTTACCCTGAGCCTGATCAATGAAGATACCTTTTTGCTCGCCCAACACACCGAAGCAAGCGGTCTCTTTCACACGGTCGCGCAAGGTACGCAAATGGGGCAACACCACCTCCAGCAGCTTGTGTTCGTTCAGTGCCCGAAACCCCAGTGTCAGCAATTTGCAGGAAAGCGCATAACGCTTTGTTTCTTCATTATAAAGTAAATATCCCAAGCGCACAAACGCATTCAGCAACCGATAGGTCGTTGTCTGCGAAATGTCCAGCTCGTTTTTTATATCCTGAAGCGTCCCTCCATGCGTATGCAAGGAAAGATATTCCAACACAGCCAACCCTTTTTCCAAGATCGGGACTTTATAATTAACATCCTGATTTTCCATATTTGAACGTTCAATTTTCACATTTGGAATATCTTTCCAACACGGAAACAAAGTTAAAGAATAGTCAATTTATCAGCAAGAAAAAAGCGTGTTTTTGTAGAAAATATGCTGTAAAACATACAAACAAGGAATAATTATTCCATATTCATCTCTTCAGAGTGAAAAAACGCCGGCCTACAAAACAAATCGTCCCCGCGTGTCCGTTGCAACGAGCCTATAGGTTCGTTGCAACGGACACGCGGGGACGGAATTACCAGCTACGCAAAGAGCATCAAACCCGATACAGACCGCCGCTCAGCGAGCGTACGATGCCCCGCATTTCCAACTCGAACAACTGACTTAAAAGTTCCTGTACCGGCAAATCGGTTTCGACCACCAACTGGTTGACCGACTTACCGTCCGAACCACCCAATGCACGCACAACACGTTCCTCCACGGGCGACAGGTCGGGAAACAATTCACGTTGTACCGGCTGAGCAGCCGTGGCCCAGCCCATAGCCTCGGCCACATCCATGCCACACTCAACCAGCCCCGCCACACTTTTGCGGATCAGCGTATTGCAACCTGCCGACGAGGGATCGCCTACACGTCCCGGAACAGCAAACACATCGCGGCCATAGCTCTGTGCAATACCAGCCGTTATCAGCGCGCCCCCCTTGTCGGCGCTCTCCACCACCAGACAGGCATCACTCATACCGGCCACAATGCGGTTACGCCGCACAAAGTTCCCTTTGTCGGGCACTGTGCCGCTCATGAACTCCGTCAGCAAACCACCCTGCGCCAACATGTCGCAAGCCGTCTGCCGGTGCATAGCCGGATACAAACGATCCAAACCATGCGCCAACACACCTACCGTAGGCAGTCCGCAACCCAACGCGGCACCTTGCGTGCAT
>CABSGW010000237.1 GCA_902477365.1 uncultured Prevotellaceae bacterium | reverse complement strand
GAACCAACAGATTGCCGGCTACTTGCCCTCCATCACAATGAACAACCCCATGACGGGACGTCCCACAACGGTACACATGGGCCTGGCCCTGACCGATCCCGACCTGTCCATTGACGGCCGTTTCCACACACCGTCCACCAACCTGGCACTGTTTCACCAGTCCACGCTCAACAGTTTCCTGTTAGATCCGTTGTCGCTCACCCTAGGACTGCGATTGGACTACGAACACCAGCGCATGCGCTACACATCGGGCGGAAACACCATACACTACAATTTCGAGATGGACATGATCAGTCCCGCAGCATTGGCCTGCGCACCGTTGCTTCGGGGTACGTTGAAGGACGATTACACACAACTGCTTCCTAAGATAGCCCTGAACTACAAGCTGGACCAAGGACTGGGAAACCTCTACCTCACCTTTTCCAAGGGTTACCGGTCGGGAGGATACAACGCCCAGAACTATTCCTCGCTCATCCAGCAGTTGATGCAAGGCGATATGATGAACGGCACAAGGGATCACTGCAACACCGTTCTGCAACAGCTCATCGACCATGCACAAAGTCCGGTTCTGAAAGAAATGTTCGAAGGCATTAAACAGACGATCAACGAAAAAATTCCCACCCCCTCCATGCCCAACGTAGAACAAACCGTAGCTTACCGCCCCGAATACAGCTGGAACTACGAGGCCGGCGCACACTTGAACCTTTTTGACAAAGCGCTTCAGGCCGACATTGCCTTCTTCTTTATGGACACTTACGACCAACAGATCAGCAAATTTGCCGATGACGGCCTGGGACGCAGTCTGGTAAACGCAGGACACAGCCATAGTTGCGGTGCCGAACTGGGACTACGCAGCGCATTACTTGACAACCGGCTGACCCTGTCGGCCAACTACGGATTCACCCATGCGGTGTTCAAACGTTACCACGACGGCAAACAAGACTACAAAGGTAACTACGTCCCCCTTGTACCGATGCACACCGGCGGTTTTACAGCCGACTACTGCCTGCCTTTCAAAAACGGAAAACTGGAAAGCCTCACCTTTGGAGCAGACATCACCGGTGCCGGACGTATCTATTGGACGGAGCAAAACAACACCTACCAGGACTTCTACGCCACACTGGGAGCACACGTAACTGCCGACTTCGGACCGGTACAGGTTCACCTGTGGGGTAAAAACCTGACCTGCTCACGCTACGACACCTTCTACTTTGAAAGCATGAGCCGGGGATACGCCCAACGCAACAACCCCTGCCATGTAGGCATCGATTTACGCCTGAGCCTTTAAACAGAAACGTTCTGGGCAGTCCGTCATGACGGACTGCCCAGAACGTTTCACCAAGAAGGGCTTCTCAAAAAAGGAAGCTTGCGATTCTATACATTCAGAATCCTGTTCTGATTTCATGAAAACATGCCATCAAACAAGCCTGATCCGTCCGACTGTTTACCTTTCAATTTATCCAAACGCATCACAATAGAAGTTTGGCTTCTTCCCATTTTTGTAGCAATATACTTAACACTCTTTCCCTCTTGATGCATTGCCAATAAAAAACGCTCTTCTTTACGTGTCCATCTCTTGTTTGCATTAGGATGCTTTTCATAATTATCTATCGTAAATACTTTTGGATGTAAGAACTCCTCTACAAAAACCGATGGAAAACGTTGATCATACAAAACATAAGTTTTTATTTTCGCCCGTGTTATAGCCACATAAAAAAGTCGGCGTTCTTCACCATAAGGATACTGATCACCCTTTGTTAAGACATAATTCAGAACAGGATCATCACTTATAAGTGATGGAAAGCCATATGTATCTTTATTACATTGAAGAATTATCACATAATCCGCCTCTAGGCCTTTTGATTTATGCACTGTCAAGAACTCAACCTCTCGCCCTTCGATCATGTAAAAAAATCTACTACCTCTTTTCCTTGATTGGTATATCAATGAAAGATAATAGTCGTCAAAAGAATATCGCCCTAACAGAAAAATTGATTTATTGGTTGGTACAGAAGCAACCAACTTGCCTATTTTATAACAATAATCTCTCCTGTCATAGGAGTAAAAAACAACTTCTGTTTTTATTTCCAAACTAAAGGGGTGAATTTCTTTCTGCATTTGAGCTCTGTTTCGTTGGATAAACTGCGAGGATAAGGATATCAAAGGTTCTCCAAAACGATAAGTCGTTTCTATTTTATTTATTTCTGTCACACCAAAATATTCCGAGAACTGGTTAAACAAAGCCATGTCACTCCCCGAAAAACGATATATGGATTGCCAATCATCACCTACACAATACAATTTCGCCGGAGGATCCCCTTCTCTCAATGCCTTCAAAAATTGATAACGGTCTACAGAAATATCTTGAAATTCATCTACAATGATATAGTCGTATTGCACAGGACGAACAGAATGGCAAATCTCCGTAGCCCGTAAAATCAGATCCGTAAAATCGATCTGCCCACTATCACTTAAAGCATGGCAATAACGTTCATAAACTGGAAGAAATATTTCGTTAATAACAAAAACGCTTCGTTCATCCTTCTTTCTCATCGCTTCCTGTAATACTTCTTCAACAGATTTACAACTTGATTTTATAAGTGTTACAAAAGTTACAATGAGCCTGATAAAAGCTTTTTCCTGCTTACTTTCTTTGGGAAGAATCAAATCATACAACTCATCATCATCTTTCTGCTGAATTGGAACACCTGCATTATGCAACAATATCTTCAGTTCTTTCCGGATAGTTGAATTATAAAAATCAGCACTCGATGTTGTCAACAACTTTGTCCCAAACTTTTTATGAATTTCTTTTTTCCATTTAATGCCGTCGTTATATTCCTGCTCCGCTTCCTCATGAGAAATTTGTTTGTGTTCTGCAAACCATAATGGTACACGTCCATGTTCATCTACTCCAAAATGTTCCAAATAAATACGTTTTAATTCCCCATTCTTTTCAAAGTAGATCGAGAAATCCGGTTTATATTGGGAATGTTCTTCATCTGCCAACGGGTACTCATATGGCTCTTCATACCTAAATTTCACGCCAAACGAAGATAAAACAAAGCATATTTTTTGCTCCTGTTCGCTTTTAACACGAATCACATTTCCATCCATATCAGGAAACATG
>CABSGW010000236.1 GCA_902477365.1 uncultured Prevotellaceae bacterium | reverse complement strand
AGGGTATACATGAGTTCCGCATCGACGATGGCTATTGCCGGAATGTCGTTGGGATCTACACAGACCATTTTCTTCTTATTGTGTTCGTCCGTTATGACGTAATTTATCGTCACTTCGGCAGCCGTACCGGCTGTCGTGGGCAGGGCTATGATGGGAACAGACTTGTGCGTTGTGTCGGCAACGCCTTCCAATGAAACCACATCGCTGAATTCCGGATTGTTGGTTATGATGCCAATCGCTTTGGCGGTGTCGATGGAAGAACCGCCGCCAATGGCTAGAATAAAGTCGGCGCCCGATTCGGCAAACGCCTTGACGCCGGCGTTCACATTCGCAATGGTCGGATTAGGCTTGATGTCACAAAAGACTGTGTACGGAATAGAGGCGGTCTTTAATACGTCAAGCACTTTGTCGGCAACACCGAATTGAATCAAATCTTTGTCGGTAGCTACAAAAGCTTTGTGTAAACCAAGACGTTTGATCTCTTTGGGAAGAACTTCGCGTGCTCCCGGACCGAAGTAAGACACTTCGTTCAATATAAATCGGTTTATCATGCTATCTTTTTCTGAAGGGTTAAACAACGGTTTGCCAATTTCCAGCAGATAATTGGCAAACCGTTCGTGTCTTTTTATTTGTAAATAGGGCCATACGTCGCACATGCGCGGTAGTCTGATCCCTCTTTGTCCATACCGAATGCGTTCCATGCCGCCGGACGGAATATCTGATCGTCTTCCACATTGTGCATGCAAACCGGAATACGGAGCATGGACGCCAGTGTGATAAGGTCTTGACCAATATGTCCGTAGCTGATTGCTCCGTGGTTCGCGCCCCAATTATTCATGACAGAATATACGTCCTTGAATGCGGGTTTGTCGCACAACCGGGGCACAAACCAAGTGGTAGGCCACGTGCGGTCGGTACGTTCATCCAACAGTCTGTGAATTTCCGGATCAATTTCGACGGTCCATCCTTCAGCGATCTGCAACACAGGACCTAGCCCTTTAATCAAGTTCAAGCGGGTCATGGTGACAGGCATACCTCCTTTTGACAGGAAGTTGGACGAGAAACCGCCACCTCTGAAGTAGTCGCGGTTGGCCGGATACCATGTGGTTGCTTCCAGACATTGCTCCACTTCTTTTTCTGTGATTTCCCAGTGGGGTTTCATGGTCGGTGCGCCTTGCCCATCCGTTTGTTGGCCTGTACCGTCCAGGGTGGTAGCTCCCGAGTTGATAAGGTGGATGATACCGTTGGCAGCCTGTCCGGTAAGCTCTTTGCCTGTTACGCGTTTAACGGCCTCTGGACTCCAGTAAGTACGTACATCCGAGAATATCTGTGCACGGTTTGTCAGCAAGTGGCCAAACAACATGGCTACCCCGTTGCAAGCATCGTTTTCGGTCGCAACAACATACGCTTCGCGAATACCGTTCCAGTCGAACGAAGTATTGAGGAGTGCCTCCGAGTAGTCCCCGTTCGGGTAGAAGTCCGTCCATTGACGCTGTCCCTGGAATCCGGCGGCAATGGCATTGTGTCCCAGAGCCTCTTCTTTGAATCCCATTTCTTTCAGTTTGGGATTGCCTTGCATCAGGTCGCGCATGATGATGGTCATCTTTACAATGAACTCCCAGTCCTCATCCTTTTGGGCGCGTGTTTTTGTTTTTTCCGGAATGTTGTAATCGGTTCCTTCGTTAGGCTTGCAATGCTGTTCTGTCCAAGCCATGGCTTTGGCAAATTCCTCTTTGTCATAAATGCCCTCGGTCATGCGACGGATAATTTCGGTCAGGTCAACCGATTCGTTGCGCATACCTAGGTATTCCTGAAAGAAATCAGGGTTGACAATAGAACCTGCAATACCCATAGACACACTGCCCATAGAGAGGTAAGAACGGCCGCGCATGGTGGCTACGGCCTGTGCGGCACGGGCAAAGCGTAATAACTTTTCGGCAACGTCATCGGGGATGGTGTTGTCTTGCAGATCTTGCACATCGCGACCGTAAATACCAAAAGCTGGCAATCCTTTTTGGGCGTGTCCGGCCAGTACGGCTGCCAGGTAAACGGCGCCAGGGCGTTCCGTACCATTGAATCCCCACACGGCTTTGGGCCAATAAGGATTCATATCCATGGTTTCTGCGCCATAACACCAGCAGGAAGTCACGGTAATGGTCGCTCCAACTCCTTCGCGTTCAAATTTTTCAGCGCATGCGGCACTTTCGGCAACTCTTCCGATGGTGCTGTCTGCAATGACACACTCAACGGGACTTCCGTCGCCGTTCTTCAGGTTGTCTGAAATTAGTTGGGCAACGGCATTGGCCAATGCCATTGTCTTATCTTCTAAACTTTCGCGGACGCCTCCCTGGCGACCGTCTATCGTGGGACGAATACCGATTTTAGGATATTTTCTCATGATGGTTAATGGGTTAGTTATTGTTTTAGTTAGCTAAATATTGTATGGGCAAATATAGGAATAATTCGTTTTATCCGTATAGGATATGTTTGCTTTTTTTTGCTGTTTAGAATATTTAAACTTCGCTTGTAGCAAACAGCTGGTATGCGGAGGGAGCGATGGAGCACAGAATTGGACTGTTGGGTCTATCGTAAAGCTACACGCAGAAGGCTTCGTCGTATGGCCTGATCTTTTTGGTGGATAATGGGGATGTAACGGACACGCCTTCTTGTGTGAACCGACTGGGCATCTGCTTGTAACGAGATGCCCAGTACGTGCCGGTGAGCAACACGGAGGTGTCCGTTCAAATCGGGGCGCGGAAATTTAGCGTGTGCAATTGCCCGGAACGGAATGTATACGCCGGTTTTTGCCAGCCATTGTTTAAGAATGATATGCTTCGGGTTTTTATTGGCTGACGGCCGATTGGGGTTTACTTGAAAATGTGTACCTTTGCGACAATGCAACAGGCCGTTTTATCATTGAAGGATTTATGTACGGGCTATAAGCGCAGGAAGGGGGTTGTATGTATTACAAGAAATCTGACTGCTGACCTTATGGCCGGGCAACTTGTTTGCCTGATAGGGAAAAACGGTGCGGGAAAGTCTACTTTATTGCGCACATTGGCCGGTTTCCAGCCTCCGCTTTCGGGGCATATCGAATGGTTGGGCAGGGAGATGGTTTTGTATACCAAGGCCGAATT
>CABSGW010000235.1 GCA_902477365.1 uncultured Prevotellaceae bacterium | reverse complement strand
TATACCCTGCCCCGCAGTCTGACTGCCGCTACGGGACTGGACGCACTGACCCACGCCATCGAAGGACTCATCACCAAAGGGGCATGGGAAATGAGCGACATGTTCGAAATAAAAGCAATTGAAATGATCTCCTGCTACCTGGAAGCTGCCGTAGCCGAGCCAACCAACATGGAAGCACGTAACGGCATGGCCGTAGCGCAATACATCGCAGGAATGGCGTTTTCAAACGTCGGACTGGGTGTTGTACACGGTATGGCGCATCCGCTGGGGGCTATCTTTGACATACCACACGGCGTAGCCAATGCGTTGTTGCTGCCGATTGTGATGGAATACAACGCACCAGCCGCCCTGGACAAATACGTACAAATAGCTAAGGCAATGAATGTATACATACCGGGCATGAGCAAAGAGGCTGCCGCAGATGCAGCGGTACAAGCTGTCAAGAATCTCTCTATCAAAGTGGGCATACCGCAACATTTGTCGGAACTGGGTATCGAAGAACATCATTTGGACGAATTGGCCACAGCGGCCTTTGCGGATGTCTGTACTCCCGGAAATCCCAGAGAGGTAACCAAAGAAAGTATTTTGGACTTATATAGAAAAGCATTATGATAACCAACGAACAAATTGACCAATATCTGGCACAAGCCCATCGTTACGGCGAGGCCCAACTCATGCTATGCAGTAGCGGAAACCTGTCTTGGAGAATCGGTGAAGAAGCACTGGTTTCTGGTACGGGATCATGGGTGCCGAACCTACAAAAAGAGAAAGTTTCCATTTGTAACATCGCAACCGGCCAATCTGTGAACGGTGTGAAGCCATCCATGGAAAGCACATTCCACCTTGGTGTGTTGCGCGAACGTCCCGATGTAAACGTCGTGCTCCACTTCCAGTCTGAATATGCTACAGCCGTTTCTTGCATGAAGCAGAAGCCGACGAACTTCAACGTGACAGCAGAAGTTCCATGCCATGTGGGAAAGGACATTCCAATCATTCCTTATTATCGTCCCGGTTCTCCGGAACTGGCCGCGGCGGTTGTTGAGGCCATGCGTGAGCACAACTCCATCCTGCTTACCAATCATGGACAAGTAGTATGCGGTAAAGACTTCGACCAGGTATATGAGCGTGCCACGTTCTTCGAAATGGCGTGTCGCATCATCATCCAATCCGGTGGAGACTACAGCGTGCTCACTCCGGAAGAAATTGACGATTTGGAGATTTACGTACTAGGTAAAAAGACCAAATAATGTGCCTATGAAAGACACATTTCTCGCTATTGACTTTGGAGGAGGTAGCGGTCGCGTCATTGCAGGTAGTCTGACGAACCACCGGTTACACATAGAGGAGGTGTATCGTTTCCCCAATAGGCAAATCAAACTAGGTAAACACCTTTATTGGGACTTTCTCTCTTTGTTTCAAGAGATGAAAAACGGCATCGCCAAAGCTGTGCACAAGGGATACCACATCCGTACAATCGGTATTGATACGTGGGGCGTGGACTTCGGACTGATTGATAATCAGGGCAATCTGCTCGGCAATCCGGTCTGCTACCGCGATGACCGCACAGCCGGAATGCCCGAACGCTTCTTTGAACAAACAAAGCCTGCCGGCCATTATGCGGAGACGGGTATTCAGGTAATGCCCATCAACACGCTCTTCCAGTTACTCAGCATGAAAGAGGCGAACGACCCAACTCTACAAGCTGCAGACCGTCTGTTGTTTATGCCGGACCTATTCAACTATTTTCTGACAGGTATTGCAGCTAATGAGTACAGCATCGCATCTACCTCTGAATTGCTTAATGCCACGCATCGGACTTGGTCTGAAAAGGTACTGAAAGAGGCAGCATTGCCCCGCCACCTCTTCGGCCCGATTATTCATCCCGGTAGTATACACGGAGAAATCAAAGACGAATTAGCTGACGAACTAGAACTTCCTCACAACGTACAAGTGGTTGCTGTCGGATCGCACGATACGGCCAGTGCTGTGTTTGCGGCACCGGGCAATAACAGCAACAGTGCTTTTCTCAGTTCCGGCACATGGTCGTTGCTGGGTACAATGCTGGACGAACCCATTTTAACGGAAGATGCACGGAAAGCCGGCTTCTCAAATGAAGGGGGCGTGCTGAACAAAATTTGTTTTTTACAGAACATTACCGGATTGTGGATGGTACAACGGCTCATGGCCGAGTGGGAAGCATGTGGAAAAAGTTGCGACTACGAACGAATCAACAAAGAAGCTGAAAATTCGGCCATACGTTCTTTTGTCCATGTGGACGATGCTTGTTTCCAAAATCCGGTAAACATGGAGCAAACCATCCGCGAACAATGTATCAAAAACAACCAAGCTGTTCCTAGCACACAAGGGGACTTCATGCGTTGTATTTGCGAGTCTTTGGCCCGACGGTATAAGCAGGGAATTGAAGAACTGAACAATCTGTTACCCGATCCGGTACAGCAACTGCACATTATCGGAGGAGGGTGTAAGAACAAATTACTGAATCAACTTACCGCCAATGCGCTAAGAATACCCGTGTACGCAGGACCGGCTGAAGCCACAGCTATCGGTAACATCCTATTACAAGCCTACGCCATCGGCGCAGTCTGTGAGCACGAAATGGAAGTAATCCTCACGGAAAGCACCCAACCACAGATGTATCAACCTCAATAAACACTACATCCATGAAAAAATCGAAACAATCTATCTTACACAAAGACGGGGTCAGTTATCTGATCCCCTTCATACTAGTCACATCCTGCTTTGCGCTATGGGGATTTGCCAATGACATTACCAATCCCATGGTCAAGGCCTTTTCCAAAATATTCCGAATGAGCGTAACCGACGGTGCTTTGGTACAAGTTGCCTTCTATGGAGGCTATTTTGCCATGGCTTTTCCCGCCGCCATGTTCATACGTAAATATTCATACAAAGCCGGCATATTGCTTGGTCTTGGCCTATATGCTTTCGGAGCGTTCTTATTTTATCCGGCGATGCTTTCAGGCAGTTACTATCCCTTTTTACTAGCCTATTTCATCTTGACATGCGGACTCTCGTTTCTCGAGACAAGCTCCAACCCATACATTCTATCAATGGGTACGGAAGAAACCGCTACACGCCGCTTGAATTTAGCGCAATCGT
>CABSGW010000234.1 GCA_902477365.1 uncultured Prevotellaceae bacterium | reverse complement strand
GGGGTGAAGCCGATGTAGGAGAAGCGCAGCGTGTGTTGTCCGTCGGGCAGATTGTCGATGATAAATTCTCCTTTTCCGTTGGTGGCGCATCCCGTCAGACTGTTGTCTACGCGGATATTTACCCCTGCAAGAGGCTCATTCGTGTCGGCGCTCACCACCTTTCCACTCAATGCGGTTTGGGCATGGAGCAGGGGTGTCAGGCAGCACAGTATGGCTGCCAATAAATAGTTGGTTTTCATTTATTGAAAAATGTAAGATTAATACTTGTCTTCCTGACCCCGGGAAGGCGTTGACTGTGTAATTGCCCAGACAGGTTTCCTGACTCAGCCCTACGGAAAACGACACCTTCCCGTCCCCGGTCTGCGATGGCTCAAACTGATGTTTGCTCTCACCAACAGCCGTCTGTAAGACAGTGGTATTGTTTTGAAGAATGTTTTCCGTATGCTCCGTTGCTGCAACAAGCAGGCGGAGCAAAGTGGCTTTACAGTAGCGGGCACTGTTCCGGTTTCGCACCGGATTCCCTTTTATACAACTCGTTGGAATAACGGAGTGTATCACCTAAGCGGTGACAAATATAGATATTATCTCTGGAAAAATCAATTAGGAATGAATAAATGATGATGGCGTAACTAGTGGCCAATGACTTATGAGGATGGATTGTACCTGTCTGAAAAAAATAAAATTCTTACACTGTTTTGTTGTGTAATAGAGTAGTTTCTTTTTACGAAGAATAGTAGGTTATGATTAAAATGAGTTAATAAAAACCAATTTTGGATTCTACGGCAGAATTTTTAGTATATTTATTAACAATTTTCAGTTGTGATATAAATGACCTTGACTATTTTTTTCAATGGCGCTGATTTATATGTGGAAGAATTGTTGAATGACAACGGCTGTACTACCTAGTACTGTGGCATTGTTTGCATTATTTAATGCTGGCTTAAAACCAACATTAAAGACTATAAAGATAACAGGAACGGATGCCCTTTCATTGTGATAGATGCTTACAATGAGGAAAGGGTGTTGAAATACAATGAGAGACAATTAAAAAAAAAATAGCAAAAATAATGATATACATGAAGCTTATTAAATATCTGTTTTATATATTTATGCTATTGGGAGTAACGGGTGTATGGGCACAAAAGAGCGACATACGCTTGGGAAAATTACTCAATAATGGCGATTGGTTTACACTGGAAGAGGAATATCCTATGATTAAAGATAGCGTGCAAACTCCTATGCTCAGATTAATGTCTGAAGCCTTATTGGGATATTATTTCAATCGCCCGGACGAAACGATAACGTGTGTAGACTCGTTGTTGCAACATTATCAAGCTGAACTCGGACTTGGAAATATAGCCTCTATGTTGCTTGTAAAATCTATTGTAGAGGCAAATAGGGGTAATTATGCCGTGGCTGCCGATATATTGAAGGATTTTACATCGCAGCTAAGGGAACAAGGTGTGGCAATGGATTACACTCAAATAGATGAAGCAGTCCAGTTTTACGACCGCTTCCGTAATTGCCCACCAATGAGCATAGAACTCCCTCAAAAAAATACTGTGATAGCAATGAGTAACGACAGCATCAGACTGAATATAAAAAACGATACAGTACAGAGGGGAACTAGCATGTATGTGTCGATAACAGTGAACAGTAAACAGTATAAAGCAATATTTGACACAGGTGCAAGTACCACTTTCATGTCGGAAGCATTTGCTAAAAAGACAGGTGTGAGATTGATTGCAGATTCTTTACAGATACATGGTGGTATAACGGTTTACGGACAATCGGGTATCTTGGACAGCATGCAGATAGGTGATATCATAGTAAGGAATATTCCTATAACGATAAATAAGGACACAACACTGAACAAGGTAGAAGATATTGACTTTCTTATTGGGGCAGATGTAATGGCATTGCTGGGAGAGATACAAATATTTCCTCACAATGGGAAAATAGTAATTCCCACATTGTTGACGGAAAAACCTGCAAGTGGCAGCAATATATACATGGACAATCGCTCTCTTATACTAAAAGGGGAAAGCTGTGGAAAATCATACAATTTCTTCTTCGATACAGGTAATGGCCTTGCCGCTCTATCTCATAATTTTTACGAAAGTAATAAAACAGAAATTGATGCAAAAAGTAAACGTGTTAGGAGACTTACGGGCGGAATTGGTGTTGTAGAGGAACGCGACATGTTAATTTTGCCCGAATGGTCGTTTCAATTTGGTGGAAGAAATGTAGTGCTCAAGAATATTGCAGTGGGGCTTGAAAATAACAGACTTGTGCCCTACGCAGGTAATATTGGAATGGCACTTATCAACCAATTTGACAAGGTGACTATCAATTTTGATAAGTGTTTTGTGATTTTTGAGTAAGATGTACTTATCTTGTTTGGCTTGTGGAAAAATGTTGTCTTTTAGCGTTTGGGTAATTTCTTTTATGTAGCCAAAGAGGAGCAATATTCTTTAAGGCTTTGATTTAATAGTTTGATTATTAATATAATATGCGGGTGCTCCTCTGTAGATGAGAAATACCCGCATATTTTTTCTGTCTCAGCCTTTCCTCTCCTTTTTTCCCTTATTGAATTAAGAAAATGGAGGACAAATATTATACTTCCGGCTGATATCCTTCACCGTTTTCCCAGGCATCGGCATCCCATTGCTCTTTCAGGTGATTCACCCAGATTGCGCGGATTTCGGGATAGCTGCCCAGAGCCTTGATACCGCAGCCGTCTTTGATACCGTGATCGGCATCAGCTTGGCCTACGGGATGGGCTTCAAATGTTCTGTCTACCTTGAAACCTGCTTTCTCCAGACGTTCGCGCCAACTGTACTCGTTGGTATTGAGTTCCACTTTATCCAAGCCTTTGTTCTCGGCTATCGCTTCGATGCCCCATAGGTCGTTGTGGGCATGGTCACCGGCGATGGACATGAAAGGAGCGAGGTATACGTTTACTTCATTCGGCTCCAGGTTATTGTCCTGGCAGTACTTCATCACTTGCGAATAGATGCAGCCGGGATAGTCGGCTATCATTTGGGCGGCAGGTACTACCGGGATACGGTCTACCGCTTTCTCTTCCTCTTCTTTCGGCCAGAAAAGCATTTCTCCATAGTCTACAGTACCTACGAAGATATTCTTGTTTGTGGCAA
>CABSGW010000233.1 GCA_902477365.1 uncultured Prevotellaceae bacterium | reverse complement strand
GGGGTGTTGGCCGCAGCCCGCGAGGGCGACGACGTAAACCCCGAGCGTCGCTCCAGCGGTTCGCAATTTTACATTGTATGGGGAAAAACCTTCTCCACCCAGCGTTTGTCCGAGGTACAGGCCACGTTGCATGCACAAACCGACGGTGTTATTCAGTTGGACGCTGAACAGCGCATGGTATACGAAACCAAAGGTGGAACACCTCATTTGGATGGGCAATACACCGTGTTTGGCGAAGTGGTGGATGGGCTAAAGGTGGTGAAAGCCATTCAGAAGGTAAAAACCGACAACCATAACCGGCCTTTGGAAGATGTGGTGATTCGTAAAGCCACAGTCATATAAGGAGGCTCAGCCGGTTGGATGAGGGTGGTCCGGTGCGTGTTGAATTGCGTGAGGGGCAAGTGGTAAAAACGAAAAGCCCATCTTGTTGAAACGGGCTGGGCTTTTCGGAAGAACGGACTGGGCTTCTCGGAAAAATGCTCTTATAAGCCATAAAAAAAGAAGACCTTATTTTTCCGATGAAATCGCACTTTTTTATCTCAGGAAAAGCAAGAAAACTTGGTAAAAACGCAATTCTACCAAAAAGTTTTTGAAGGAGCGTGTGTTTGACTTACCTTTGCACCCGATTCCTTATATTCACGAACAATCAGAACAGAACGTTACAAGAAAATCATTTTAATATGACGATAAAAAAACTGACGGCCCTCTTGTGTGGCCTGAGCCTCTGCGTGCTGACATCGTGCATTCGCGAGGAAGCATTGAATGCAGAAGCAGATATTGAAAGTGTAGACTCCTTGTGGGTGCACCAGCTATTAGAGGATGGCGTGTTGGTGGGTACGCCGCGTATTGAAAACAGTAGGGTTACTTTTACGGTAAAAAAAGGAACGGATGTCACCGCTATGGCGCCTCGTTTCCATCTCACTCCGGGTGCGACCATTGTTCCTGCCAGCGGTACACCGCTCGATTTTACCACACCGCAAATTTATACTGTGACGCCCGAGAATCAGGGTAAGTCTAAAAAATATGTGGTTTCTTTTGAGCTTTTCAATACTCCCGATCCCGGGCCTGATCCTGAACAACCGTTGATCATTAAATATGCTTTTGAAAATGCCGAGTTGGAGAAAGATAAATATTATCGGTTCTTTGAAATTGGTGAGGATGGAAATCCGCTTAACCGTTGGGCTAGCGGAAACTCGGGGTTTGCCATGTCGGGTATGGCCAAAAATCCCAATGAATATCCTACGGTGTGGGTGGAAGGCGGTTATGAGGGCAAATGTCTCCGTTTGCAGACGCTGTCAACCGGCATATTCGGTCAGACCTTTAAGATGCCCATTGCTGCCGGTAATTTGTTCTTTGGAGAATTCAAAACAAGTATCGCTACCACATTTCCCATGAAGGCCACCCGTTTCGGTCTGCCTATTTTGCACGGAAAACCCGAGATGTTAAGAGGATACTACAAATATACGGCAGGTCCTGTTTATACCGATGCCAAGCAAAAAGAACATCCGGAACTGAAGGACGCTTGTGATATTTATGCCGTAGTGTACGAGATTGATCCGAAAAAATTTGAGCCGCTGAGCGGTAGCGATGTAAAGAACAGCGAACGTATTGTGCTGATGGCTCAGATAGAGAATCCGGGTGAGCCGCAGGAATGGACCTCTTTTGAACTTCCGTTCCTTGAGAAAAACGGAAAAGTGTTCGACCGCGACAAGTTGGCTAATGGAGCGTATGCCATCGCCTTGGTGTTTACTTCCAGTCTGGAAGGCGCCAGTTTCTGCGGTGCTGTGGGCAGCACGCTGTATGTAGACGAAGTAGAATTGGTCTATGAGACCCCAATACAAGAAGAAAAATGAGACAACGAATTACCATAGCCCTTTTGAGCCTGTTACTGTTTGTTCCGGCAATGGCTCAGAAAGAAGAATATAACGCCTTGAAACAAGCTACCTTGATGGGGCTGGAATATCGCGTGAAGGCCGGTTTCAACATTGGAGGAACGTCGCCGTTACCCCTGCCGCGTGAAATCCGTGCCATTAACAGTTACAGTCCCACGCTGGCTATTGCCATTGAGGGTGACGTGCACAAACAGTTTGAGAATTCGCGCTGGGGCTTCCTGATGGGACTGCGTTTCGAGACCAAAGGAATGAAAACCAATGCATGGGTAAAGAATTACCACATGGAGATGACAGCCAAAGACGGCGGTTACATTGAAGGAGCATGGACAGGGCGCGTAAAGACCAAAGTACGTATGTCTTACGTCACCATCCCGATGTTGGCTACCTACAAAGCCACCCCGCGGTTGGAGCTGCATGCCGGTCCTTACTTCTCGTATGCCACCGACCGCGAGTTTTCCGGTTCGGCCATCGACGGTTACATACGCGAGGGCGACGCCACCGGTGAAAAGGCGTACGTAGAAGAAGCTACTTACGATTTTTCGGATGATATACGCAACTTTCAGTGGGGCGTACAGTTGGGTTGTGAATGGCGGGCATACAAACACTTGAATCTGTATGCCGACCTTTCGTGGGGCATCAATTCTATTTTCCCCAACCATTTTGAGAGCGTTACGTTTTCCATGTATCCCATTTATGCCAATTTGGGTTTTGCATACGTATTCTAACTAACAAGCACCAAATAATTATAGCTTATGAAGAGAATTTTACTTTCTATTTTCGTGGTGATGCTAGGCACATTTGCCTTGTATGCCCAAAACACGGCTGCCGACATCAGCAAGTCTTATAAGGGTGACCTTTATGTAGCCTTGGGCGAAGAGGTTGATCCGAACGAGGTTCCACCGATACCCCAACAATCCATAGAGATTGCTGTCAGTACGGTAAATGCGGACAATGTGGATTTTGCCTTGCACAATTTTGCTTTTAGCGGCATGGTGCTGGGTGATATTAATTTGCCTAACATCGCTGTACGCCAAGAGGCTGACGGCCGTATTGTTTTTGGAGCGAACAATCCGGTAACTTTAAGCTTTCTGGAAGGAATGATTACTGCTACGGCTTCGCTGAATAGCGAAAAGAGTTACATTAAAGATGGTACCCTTTATGCCAAGATCGATGTAATTTGGACTAATGGCGATGATATGCCTATTAATGTCTTGTTTATCGGGGGTGAATATACACCGATATTCCAGTTACGTAACAGTGGTTTCGAAGATTGGAGCAATGACAATGAACCTGCCTATTGGCATTCTTTTGCT
>CABSGW010000232.1 GCA_902477365.1 uncultured Prevotellaceae bacterium | reverse complement strand
TAAAAAGAAGTCTCTTGTTAATATTGATCGGTCTGGTTATAGAGTGGTTCCTTACAGCAATAGATAGTGCTAACTATTTTGATTTGAGTCAGCTCCGGTTGATGGGTGTTATGCAACGGCTTGGGATTTGTTATGGCATTACAGCCTTATTGGCTGTAAAAATACCGCATAAGTGGTTTATGCCATTAGCCATCGTTTTGCTGGCTGCCTACTTTATATTTCAGTTATTTGGAAACGGATTTGAGAAAAGTGTGGATAATATCATCGGGATGATTGATTCGGCTATTTTAGGATCTAACCACATGTATCTTCAGGGCCGCCAGTTTGTCGATCCCGAGGGGATACTTAGTACGATTCCCGCTGTGTCTCAAGTAATGATCGGTTTTGTTTGCGGAAAGATAATCATCGATATTAAAGACAATGACTGCCGGATGCTGAATCTATTCCTTATAGGTACCACGCTGTTGTTTGCCGGCTATTTGTTAAGCTATGCCTGTCCTTTGAACAAACGTTTGTGGTCTCCTTCGTTTGTTTTGCTTACTTGTGGGATTGCGGCATTGGCATTGGCATTGCTGCTTTATATCATTGATGTGAAGCAGAATAAAAAGTGGTTTTCGTTTTTCGAAGCATTTGGAGCGAATCCGCTTGTAATTTATGTGTTTAGTTGCATAGTCGGAGGATTGCTTGTGCATTGGCATATCCATACGGCTGTATTCAACAATTTGTTTAACCCGTTATTCGGAAATTACTTCGGTTCATTTATGTACGGTGTATTTTTCCTGTTGTTCAATGGGCTGTTGGGATATGTTTTGTTAAAAAGAAAAATCTATATAAAATTATAAATCAGAATGAAAAGAAAAAGTGTATACACATGTCTGGTTATGCTACTTATGTCGTTGGTTCTTCAGGCTAAAGACAAAGATGTAGCTGTTGCGGAAGCATTATTGAAACGTTTGCTGCCGTCATATATCGAGAGTTTTCAATTTCAAAAGTTGAAAGGAGAGAAAGACTGCTTTACGATAGAGTCCGTAAAAGATAAAATTGTAATCGGTGGAAACAACGCCAATTCAATGGCGATGGGACTGAACCATTACTTGAAATATTACTGTCTCACTACAGTGTCATGGTATGCGGATATAGCCGTTGAAATTCCTGAAGAATTGCCGATGGTTGGTGAGAAGGTGGTTTCGGAAGCGCGAGTGGATACTCGTTTTTTCCTGAATTACTGCACGTATGGTTACACGATGCCTTGGTGGCAATGGAAGGAATGGGAGCGCTTTATTGACTGGATGGCCCTTAATGGTATAAATATGCCTTTGGCAATTACCGGACAAGAAGCCGTGTGGCATAAAGTCTGGTCGAAAATGGGAATGTCGGACATCGAAATACGCTCTTACTTCACGGGACCGCCGTATCTGCCCTGGCATCGGATGGCTAACATAGATCGTTGGAACGGTCCGTTGCCGATGGAATGGCTGGAACATCAGGTAAGCTTGCAGAAAAAAATACTCGCACGTGAGCGTGAATTGAATATGAAGCCTGTATTACCGGCCTTTGCCGGACATGTCCCTGCCGATTTAAAACGGATTTATCCCGAGGCCGATATTCAACATTTGGGCAAATGGGCCGGCTTTGCTGATGCATATCGTTGTAATTTTCTGAACCCTAACGATGCTTTGTTTGCGAAAATTCAGAAACTATTTCTTGATGAACAAAAAAAACTTTTCGGAACCGATCATATTTATGGTTTAGATCCTTTCAACGAGGTTGACCCACCCAGTTTCGAACCTGAATATTTGCGGAAGATAGCATCGGATATGTACGCTACATTGACGGCTGCCGATCCCAAAGCCCAATGGATGCAAATGACGTGGATGTTTTATTTTGATAAAGATAAATGGACTTCCGAGCGAATGAAGGCTTTGCTGACAGGAGTGCCACAGAATAAAATGATATTACTTGATTATCATTGTGAAAATGTTGAATTATGGAAAAGAACAGAGCATTTTCATGATCAGCCCTATATTTGGTGTTATCTGGGCAATTTCGGGGGAAACACAACTTTGACAGGTAACGTCAAAGAAAGTGGCGCACGACTTGAGAATGCTCTCATGAACGGTGGAGGTAACCTTAAAGGAATCGGCTCTACGCTGGAAGGATTGGACGTGGTGCAATTTCCCTACGAATACATTCTTGAGAAAGCATGGAATCTGAATGTAGATGATAATAAATGGATTGAATGTCTGGCTGACAGACATGTGGGATGCGTGTCGCAGCCTGTACGCGATGCTTGGAAACTATTATTCAATGACATTTATGTACAGGTGCCGCGCACATTGGGTACTTTACCCGGGTATCGCCCTGAATTGAATAAGAACAGTGAAAAACGGACAAGTAATGTGTATAGTAATGTTGAGTTATTAGAGGTTTGGCGAAAACTGAACGAAGCGCCTTCTGACCGGAGAGATGCTTTTCGCTTGGATTTGATTACTGTAGGCAGACAGGTGCTTGGAAACTACTTTCTTGATGTGAAAATGGAGTTTGATAGGATGGTTGAAGCCAAAGATTATCAGGCTTTGAAAGCTTGCGGCGAGAAAATGAAAGAGATATTGAATGACTTGGATAAGCTGAATGCCTTTCATCCTTACTGTTCGCTGGATAAATGGATTGATGATGCACGGAAGATGGGAGACTCCCCTCAATTGAAAGACTATTATGAAAAGAATGCCCGCAACTTGATTACTACCTGGGGGGGGAGCCTGAACGATTATGCCAGTCGTTCGTGGGCGGGACTGATAAGTGATTATTATTCAAAACGCTGGGAGGTGTATATCAATACATTCATCAATGCGGTCGGGGAAGGTGTAACGGTCGATCAGAAACAACTTGAAAATAAATTAAAGGAAATAGAGGAAAGCTGGGTGAATGCAACTGAGCGGAAAAATACTCGAAAAGATGTTCATTTAACAACTGGTGGATTATTATCATTTTCAGCTTTTTTATTCAGTAAATATCAAAGACTGGTGAAATAAAGAAGAGGCCTGTTTCATTTATTGCTCGCGAATCATGCTATATCAGAAAGAATTAATATATTTGAAAATAAAGGCTTGAGATGATAAGTTTTTATTTTTATATTTAAAATGATTAAGATGTTCCGGAAATACTCACAGGATGAAGCCCAAGCTTTGGTTAAGGCTCTGAAAGGGGGGAACCAGCTGGCATTTAGTATTGT
>CABSGW010000231.1 GCA_902477365.1 uncultured Prevotellaceae bacterium | reverse complement strand
GGGTGGAAACTCAATCAATGGGCACGCCTGCACGATGGTAACCACTCCTATAAACTGTTTGGCAACCTGCTGAAAAACGGTACGGCAGATAACTTGTGGGACGTACATCCTCCTTTCCAAATTGATGGAAACTTTGGTGGGACGGCCGGCGTTACGGAGATGTTGTTGCAAAGCCATGCCGGATGTCTGCATCTGTTGCCCTCTTTGCCGGATGCTTGGTCTGCGGGATCTATCACCGGCCTTCGTGCACGTGGCAATTTTGGCGTGTCTGTATTTTGGAAGGGAAACCGTTTGACTGAGGCTGTTATCACCTCCGGTTCGGGAGAAGAATGCGTGGTGCGTTATGGTGAAAAGACATTGAAGTTCCCTACACGTAAGGGAGGCAGCTATAAGGTTGGACTCAGAAACAACACATTAGTGTTATTGTAAGGAGAGGGGGATACGCTATCTCTGCGGTGTTGGTAGCCATGAAATCATATTTTGCCCGGGTTGGTGTTGTTATGCCAATCCGGGCAAAATACAAATAAGGGGATGTTTATGAATTTTCCAACGAAAGAAGAACGGTTGTCGGTGTGTTGTACTGGGGCATCGAAACGGTATATGGAATACACATTCTACTGCAGTTTCTTCATTTTGAAGTTCTTTAAGTACAATCGGTTGGCCTGTCTTGTTTGTACTTCCTCAATTCTATAACCCCGTTTCTCGAAGAAAGGGCGGGCGGTGATGCTCACTTCGGATGTAATTACCGGCAGCTGTCGTTCTGTGGCATATTGTTCCGTTGCTGTGAGGAGGGTAGATGCCACTCCCTTCCCTTGCCAGTCTTTATGTACAAATAGCGAATGCAGGTAGCCGTCGCTGCGAATGGCTGAGAATCCGATGATACATCCCTTACTGTCTACCGCTACCAGAAAATACAACTGGGCGATGAGCTTTTCCCAATGGTTGGTATCGTCTCCGCACGATGCCCAGTCGGCCGCTTCATCTGCGGTATATTCTCGGGTGTTTATGGTCAGCACGGTGGAACGAAAAAGCGCACGTATCTGCGGAATATCTGCTGTTGTTGCCGTGCGGAGCGCATGTCTCAGCATCGGTACGCTAACCAGCCCGTGGTTACATTGCGGTGTATTCAGCTGGCAAAAGCCTAGGCGTTTATAAAACGGTAGGGCAGCTGTTGATGCGTTGACGGTCAGGAGCCGTGGCGGATACTCGCTGGTCATTGTCTCAAAAAGCGCTTTTCCAACGCCCCTGCGGTGAAAATCCGGTAGAATGAAGAAGAGGGAAAGGTGGCTTTCCTTTTCATTTACGGCCAGTATACCTACGATTTTGTCCGAAGCGGCAAATGCGCCCCAAAAGACCAGTTGCCCGATGCGTTTGTCGTCATAGATGAAACGTTTGAATGTTTCCAGTCCCTCCTCATTATAGTCAGCGTTGCCGCAGGTGGTAAATACGTCCAGCGAAAGCGCGATAGCCAAGGTTCGTTCGGTTTCGTTTAATCTTCTAATCTCCATTTTATTGTGTTGAAAGTTGATACTTATGTAGCGTTTGTTTAGTTGGTTTTATAAGAGTAGTTTGTGATGGTGGTATGAGGAGGGCATATGGCATGATGTAGTGAAACAGATTTACCGTATGGCGATTACAAAAATACGTTTTTTCCTAAAATAATGCGTTGGGGTTCTTGTGTTTTTGAATCGGTGGCAGACGTTTGGCTTTTTCTTGATTTGAATCAAGAAATGAACTTAATTTCGAATGTTATCATGGACTTGTTGTTTTTTAAAAAGTAATTTTGTCGCATTTAATACAAATGATGAACTTTTTATGAATAGGAATTACGGAAAACGTAAAAACTTTTTGCTTATTCCGATGTTTTTTATCTTGGCATCGGTGAATGCGCAGATGTTACCACTTAATGAAAACTGGAGTTTTTGTAAAAGTAATGAGGATAATGTGAATCGGCTTGGAATGGTAAAAGGGTGGGAGCGTGTATCGTTACCTCATACCTGGAATGCTTTTGATGGGCAGGATGGTGGATTAGGGCGACACGATGCCCCGCTGTACTATCGTGGTATCGGTTGGTATACCAATGAGGTTGCTTTTGATAAGAAAGATGCGAAGAAGACCATTTACATGCGTTTTGGAGCGGCGAATTATGCCATGGAACTCTTCATTAATGGTGTTTCGGTCGGTAAACATTTTGGTGGTTACACAGCTTTTTCTTTCGATATAACACCTTATATACAGTATGGAAAGTGTAATCATATTGCCGTCAGGGTGAGTAATGCCAAGGATTTGAATATACTGCCTCTTCATGCTGATTTTACGTTCTTTGGCGGTTTGACTCGAGAAGTAGCCATTATCAAAGAGAACAATTTGCATATTACGAATGAGGACTATGGTTCGAGTGGAGTGTTTGTGAAGCAGGAAAAGGTTAGTCGTGAAGAGGCTGTACTGGTTATCACAACAAAAGTACGTAATACGAATCGTAAAGCACAAAAAGCGGTGGTGACCGCAACTGTAAAAGACCGTGAGGGAAAATTGGTGAAAAATGTTTCCAGTGAGATAGTTGTTGCTGCAGGTGAGACACTTCCGGTGGTGCAGAATTTGTATTTGTCCCACCCCCATCTGTGGGATGGGACAAATGATCCGTACCTATACAGAACGGAAGTTACTGTGTCTCAAGGACGGGAAGTGATGGATTCTTCTGTACAGCCGCTCGGTTTGCGCTTTTATCACATAGATTCCGATAAAGGTTTTTTCTTGAATGGACACCCTTATCCGTTGCGTGGCGTTTGTCTACATGAGCAGGTTCCCGATAAGGGGAATGCATTGAGTGATGCAGACCGTAAACGTGACTTGGATATGGTGAATGAGATTGGGGCTAATTATGTACGGCTTTCTCATTATCAACATGGTGACTATACGTATAATTACCTTGATACGTTGGGTATTGTTTGTTGGACTGAAGAACCTCTTATTGATTCCATTAAAAGTACGAAGTTTTTTACCGAAACGTGTGAAACGGTGATGCGCAGTCTTATTCGTCAGCAGTATAATCATCCTTCAGTAATAGTGTGGGGCTTGAGTAACGAAATTAACTTCTATCCAGGTCCGAACCCGTTACCTTTGATCAAACACATGAACAACTTGACTCATGAAGAAGATCCCACTCGCCCAGCAGTGCTTGCAGCGATGCATCATGAGAAACCGACCAACTTTGTGCCTGATGCGTTTTCCATCAATCCTTATTATGGTTGGTATTACGGGAAAGCGGAAGATTTTGGTCCGTCGCTAGACC
>CABSGW010000230.1 GCA_902477365.1 uncultured Prevotellaceae bacterium | reverse complement strand
GCTAAAAGTTTATTTCTCAATCGGTTAAGTCAAACCGAGAAAAATCTAAAATAAAGTTAGTACGCAATGGCGTGTTTGGTGGACGTGCTGTTCAGACATTGGCCGACTATGCGGGACAAACATTTACAGTACGTGGTATTGTGGATGGTGCATATCACTTGGTTACAACAACGCCAGACTTAGTTCCGGGTTTGAACGTGGTTGAAAAAGGTGTTTATGGAATAGTAGCGGGTACTTCGGAAGTGACGAATATCCGCGAGACTGAAGTTTGGTAACCGGAGGTTTTTCGCAGAAGGTGTCAACGTTGGCGGAACAGGCCGTTTTCAACCGTAATAATGCCTTCGGATACCCACCAGCTGAGTGTTTCCTTTATTTGGTCGGTTGGGTATCCCGGAAGTAATAGCTCGGTTGGAGCATGCATCTTTCCGTCAGCAAGCACTTGTCTCAGTGCATTGTGAAGCTTCTGTTCGTTGGTAATGGGAGTATTTTTCCTGTGTTTCTGGATGCATAGGTCACATTTCCCACAGTGGTGTGTGGCCTGTTCTCCGAAGTAATTTAACAGGAGTACACTACGGCAGCTTTGTTCATCTTCGCAGTAATGTACAATCGAACGAATGCGTTCTTCATAGCGTATGCGGCGCTCCTCGTAAACTTCAGGTCCTATGCGTAAACGTTCTTTGTCGATTCTTCGTGTCGTGTAGGTGATGTGTGGAGTGCGTTTACGCGGAATGTAGTGCAGAATGCGCTGGCGGGTTAGTCCGACAAGCAGTTCATAGACGCGGTGTGTGCTTAACCCGCAACGTTGTGCCAGCAGTTCCTCTTCAATATACACATAGTCGGCAAATAGTCCTCCGTAGGTGCGCAAGAGTTCTTGCATGACTCTTTCGCTGTCGGGCGATGTGCCACGAAGCCGATACAGTTCGTCCCTACTCAGTAAGAAGAGAATGCGTGACCGGTTTTCTTCATCTTCGGCAAATTGGATATATCCGGCTTGTGTTAAGATTTGCAGTGAACTGATCACCGGAACGGGAAAGCGTTTAAATCGTCTGCAAAATTTTTCAAGGTTGAACTCATACGTAACGTTTTGTCCATCGCCCATGGCTAACTGAAAGAAATAAGCCAGTTGCTCATAGATTTCCCGTATATAGTCTTTGTCTGGAAAGGTGTCGGGAATGCGGCGCAACATTTTGGTACGGTCGCCTTTATTATATAGCAGGACGGCATAAGCTTGCTTGCCGTCGCGTCCGGCTCTTCCGGCTTCTTGAAAATAAGCTTCGATGGAGTCGGGTACATCCATGTGTACAACGATACGTACGTCGGCCTTGTCAATACCCATGCCGAATGCGTTTGTTGCTACCATTACGCGGGTTTCGCCCTCTTGCCAGGATCGTTGACGTAGGTCTTTGTCTATGTTGCTGAGGCCTGCATGATAATGCAAGGATGCAATTCCTTCTGTTTGTAGCCACTGTGCGATGTCTTTGGTTCCTCGTCTGCTGCGTGTGTAAACGACAGCTGATCCGGGGACACTTTGCAGAATGTGTAGTAATTCGGCTTGTTTGTTTTCGCTTTGGCGTACTACGTAGCTAAGATTGCTACGTTCAAAACTCATGCGGAATACGTTGGGCTGGCGAAAGGCCAGACGTTCCTGAATATCATCCACAACGGGAGGTGTGGCTGTGGCTGTAAGGGCTAAAACGGGTATTTGTGGAAATAGCTTGCGAATGGCTGCTATTTGCAGGTAAGAGGGGCGGAAGTCATATCCCCATTGTGAGATGCAATGGGCTTCGTCAACCGTGATAAGGATAACCGGCATACGGCGTACCTTGGTCAAAAAAAGTTCAGAAGAAAGCCGTTCCGGAGAAATATAGAGAAATTTGTAGTCTCCGAAAATACAGTTCTCCAACGCGGTTACCACATCGCTCCGTGACATACCCGAATAGATGGCGGCAGCCTTGATTCCCCGGTTGCGAAGGTTGCTGACCTGGTCCTTCATCAAAGAAATGAGCGGGGTAATGACAAGGCATAATCCCGCTTGAGCCAATGTCGGAACTTGGAATGTAATGGATTTTCCTCCTCCGGTGGGCATAAGACCCAATGTATCATGTCCGGCACCAATACTCTTTATAATGTCGAGCTGAATGCCTCGGAAATCGTCGTAACCCCAGTATTGGCGTAAGATGTCCCGGTAGTCAGTCACGTGTCAGTCGGTTTCTGAGGGTTGGATGTCTTCTATTTGCAATTGGACTTCACCACGTTTATGCGTATTTTCTTCAATGGTATAACAAATGTCGAAAGCACGTTTCGTCTTAATGTAGCGAGCCTGTGAACTTTGGCCGAAAGCAATTCCATTCATCACGTTATTCGATTTGTTATCTACCAATTCCAATTTAATGTGTTCTTGTTCGCGTCCGACGACCTTGCTTGTACCGTAATCAAACACTTTGTGTGTGCAAAAGACGGGTTTTGGGTTACCTGGTCCGAAGGGGTTAAAGCGTTTCAGTTCGTTATGGAACCGGTGGGTGATGTCTTTGAAATCCAGTTCCGCTGCGATGTCGACGCTTGCTTTGGTTTGTTCGTCCAGGATGTGTGCGGCTACGTACTCTTCAAAACGGCGGGTAAACTCCGGTACATTGTCCACTTTCAGGGATAGTCCGGCTGCATAAGTATGTCCGCCGAAGTTTTCGAGTAAATCCCGACAACTTTCAACAGCCTTATATACATCAAAACCGGATACAGAGCGGGCTGATCCGGTAGCCAAATCTTCACTACGCGTTAAAACAACGGCTGGACGATAATAGACTTCGGTAAGTCTGGAGGCCACAATGCCTATTACTCCTTTGTGCCATTCTTCGTTGTAGATGACGATAGAACGTTGGTTGTCAATGTTCGTCATGCTGTCAACCAGCCGGTTGGCCTCTTCCGTCATTTGTTTGTCCAGGTCTTTACGTGCTTCGTTGTAAAGGTTTATCTGTTCGGCTTTGGCAAGTGCAGCCGCATAGTTTTTTTCAACTAGTAATTCAACGGCTTCTTTTCCGTTTTGCATTCTTCCCGAGGCATTGATGCGTGGCCCTATTTTGAAAATGATGTCGTTCATAGACAACTCTTTTTCATTAAGTCCGCACACTTCAACAATGGCTTGTAATCCTACGCTGGGATTAGAATTCAGTTGACGCAACCCATGGTAAGCCAGGATACGGTTCTCTCCCATGATGGGGACAATGTCTGAAGCGATGCTTACCGCACAAAGGTCTAACAGTGGAATGAGCTTGTTGAATTCTATGCCATTGTTTTGTGCAAAGGCTTGCATGAATTTAAATCCTACCCCACATCCCGATAAATGGGCA
>CABSGW010000229.1 GCA_902477365.1 uncultured Prevotellaceae bacterium | reverse complement strand
ATCGGATTTACCAAAGATATGGTAAACAATCTTTTGACAAAAAAAGAAGCAATCAGATGCAATGGGAAAATCTATTCCGAAGAGCATAGACGAAAGTTTGACATAAAGAACGATATTTTCAAGATTGAGAAAAGTTCGGTTGATAATAATAAATTGGTGCTTACAATAAACAGGCAACCGATAGGCGAATGGTTCAAAGAGCAATGGGAGAAACTCCGGCAAGGTTTACGACAATCAGCGGAAGAGCCAAGAAAAAGTAGAGGATTCAAGCTATAATTCCACTCTATATAATGCAAAACATCAATAAAATAACTAATTTTGCATTCGGATAGGGGCAACTCTTTCCAAGGCATAAGAAAAAGAAGCGTTATGCTCATCTTGTAACTTGAAAACCTGAGAGCCTTTCAAATTTGATGCAAGAGATAGCATAGTGGTTCTCACGCATATAGCGTGGGCTGCTATCGTTGTATCTGCATCATAGGCTTTCTCAGGGCCGTCAAGTTAGATTGACATAGGTAGTCCACGCTTTTGTATTTAATAACCTACCCTGTTGGACTGATGGGCGAAAAGGAAAACGATATGGAACAAAAATTCTGTCAAAGCTGCGGAATGCCGCTAACAAACGAAATCCTCGGTACGAATACCGATGGCACACTCAATGAAGATTATTGCATCTACTGCTACAAAGATGGCAAGTTTGCGCAGGATATGACTATGGAGCAGATGATTGACCACTGCGCCCAATTCACTGATGAGATAAACAAACAGTCAGGACAGAACTTGACACAGGAACAGGCTAAAGACATGATGCGTCAATTCTTCCCTCACCTTAAACGCTGGAAAAATAGACTCGTTATGTTTATTGCAATTCTCACATACAAAAAGCCGTTGAGCGAGGTTGATAACTATCTGAGTGCGCACCGTGAATATCTCGCCAAACATTATGCCATCGGAGATTTCATAACATCTGGGCCACAGATCCCTCGCATTGGTGGCGTGATAATGATAAAAGCCAACAACCGTGAAGCGGTTGATGCTATTATTTCCGAAGATCCGTTCCACATCAACGACATTGCCAACTATCAGATTGTGGAATTTACCCCGACAATGTTTTGCAATGAAGAGTTGAAAACAATTCTATAATGATGCGCCTTAGTCTTAGACCATATCAGCCCACAGATGCCAATGTAATTACTACTTGGCTAAAAAACGAATATCTTATGCGCCAATGGTGCGCTGACAGATATGAGTGTTACCCGGTCACACCAGAAGATATGAATATCTATCACGAGCGGTATATTGACGGACAAAGTCAACGCGCCCTGACAATGTTGAATGGCAATAACATTGTGGGATATATCACCCTGCGCACTCCGGCAGATGATTCATCGGAACAACGCTTGGGATTCGTCATTGTCGATGATTCAAAACGTGGTCAAGGTTTTGGTAAAACTCTTGTTTCAATGGCAGTCAAATATGCTTTTGAGACGCTTGGTGCTACGAAAGTATCACTCGGTGTCTTTGAAAATAATCCGTCAGCCATCCATTGCTATAAGTCTGCCGGATTCAGGCGCGTGATTGTTCCAACAACAGAAAGCTATTCTTGCTTGGGCGAAACTTGGAATTGCATTGAAATGGAACAATACAAAGGACTATGAAAGTAATTGGAATTAACGGCAGCTCACGGAAAGATGGTAATACAGCTATCATAATCCGCACGATATTTGAGGAACTGAATAAGAGAGGTATTGAAACCGAGTTTATCCAATTGGCCGATGTCGATATAGAGCCATGCCGTGCTTGTTTTGCCTGTAAAGGTAAAGGTAATTGTGTATTCCGCAAAGACGGTTTTGCCGAGGTATTTAGCAAAATAGTTGGAGCTGACGGGATAATTCTCGGTTCGCCGGTTTATTCAGCAGATGTTTCCTCTCGAATGAAAGCATTGTTGGACAGAGGTGGCGTTGTCGCTGCTGTCAATCCGGGAATATTGAAACACAAACTGGGCGTGGCAGTTGCCGCCGTTCGTCGTGCCGGAGGTATGACGGCGGTCGATACAATGAATCATTTTTTCTTAAACAAGGAGATGATAGTTGCTGGTTCCACATACTGGAACATGGTTTATGGGCGAGAAATTGGCGATGTTCTTAAAGATAATGAAGGAATTGCCAATATGCGCAATCTCGGTCAGAACATGGCTTCAATCCTGTTCAAATTAAATTAATGGTAACGAATCCGATAGCAAGTAACCCATGATTGAAATAAAAAACCTCGAAGGCATTTCATTCGAGCAAATATATACGGCTTTCAAGTCAGCTTTCTCGGATTACGAAATCAGCGTGGATAAGACAGAATTGAAGTCAATGCTGAAACGGCGAGGCTTCAATCCGGCTTTATCATTCGGTGCATTCTATGATGACAATATCGTGGCGTTCACGTTTAATGGTATTGGTAAATACTATAATGGCAAACTTACTGCATACGATACGGGAACAGGTACAAGAAAAGAGTTCAGAGGGCAAGGACTTGCCAAAAGAATATTTACGCACTCTATGCCATTCCTGAAAAATGCCGGTATAGAGAATTATTTGCTTGAGGTGCTTCAACATAATAAAAGAGCGTTAAAAATATATGAAAGTCTCGGTTTCGAGATTTTACGAGAATTTAATTTCTTCACTCAAAAGAAGCAACTGGTTGTTAACCATCTATCTGACAAACCTGCCAAATGCTCCATCGTCGCGCTGAAGTCTGAAGATATTTTGTCAGCCCAATCATTCCATGATTTTACCCCATCCTGGCAGAATGACATTGAATCTATTAAGAGAGCAGGTGATGATTTGGTGACGTTGGGAGCTATGGTTGATTCTGTTTTGTCAGGATACTGTGTTTTCTCTCCAAAGTCCGGTGACATTACCCAGATAGCTGTTGATCCGACTTTCCGCAGAAAAGGCGTCGCATCTTCCTTGCTAAAACAAATGATTGAGATGACTGAATCTGAAATAGTAAAAGTAATCAATGTCGAATCTCCAACTCCTTCTTTGGACGCATTTCTCGCGTCCAAAGGTGTTTGCCTCGCCGGTAAACAATTTGAGATGGTTTTGACATTATAAAAATGTAACATCAAATGACACCGAAAGAAGTACTGGAGAAATGGATTGATTGTTTCAACGCGTCCGACGTGGAGGGAATCGCCGCGCTATATGCGGACGATGCCGTAAACCATCAGGTGGCGAACGCTCCCGTGGCTGGAAAAGAAGCCATACGCCGGATGTTTGCCGGGGAGTTCGCAACGGCTAAAATGGTTTGTATTGTTGAAAATATTTTTGAAGATGGAGAATGGGCTATATT
>CABSGW010000228.1 GCA_902477365.1 uncultured Prevotellaceae bacterium | reverse complement strand
TACGAAAATAGGTCTTTACAGTTCCGTCTATCTTGCCTTGCTGCATGGGTGTTTCCTTTCGGGGAGTAACGCCGTCTTGGTAATACTCCGTGAATGTACCGTTACGCTTGCCTTTGGCATATATGCCTGATTCACGCAGTACTCCATCACGATAGCGGCGATAATCGCCGTCTATTATGCCATCGGAAAGTTTAACACGCTCCTCGTCAAGCCCTCGTATAATACGATATTCTCCCTGCAATGGATGTTTGCTGCCTTTTTCATAATAGACCGTGCGCCGTGCGTTATCCGTTAGTATCTGCAAATCATTCCATTCCATTATTTGTTGTGCGGAAGCCGTGCCGCACAACAATAAAAAGAGGTATAGTGTTAAGATTCTATTCATTGTGTTTTAGTTTTTCGGGGTTGATAATGTTCAGCGGCTAACCGACCTTTCGGGGAGGTTAAGCCGCTTGTTATAAACCTATTTGAAATTTGTCAGTATATCCTCTTTCTCATTAGAAGACAACATTTCCAACAAATGATTGAAGCTATCACAAACCATTTCTGCCGATTCCTCAAATTCCGGTTCAACTCCGTAATAGATTTTACCATAGTTTTCTGGCGACAAATCTATGCTCAAATATCGGTATCCGTCTTTTACAGACATAAGAATTGGGATATGATTATCCCAGAATTGGCGAATCATATCGCAGGATTCCTCGTCATCTTTCAATGCATCAAGCCCCATTAGCTCAAATTCGTTCCAACGGAATCCGCTATCGCTTTCTCCGTTAAAGTCCTCTATGGAATTAAACCAAACATTATCACTTTCATTCGTGATTGTCTGAAACCGTTGTAAAAACTCCTGATAGTCCGCAGGAAGTTCGGAGTACCGATTTTGTAAATCAGAGCTTAATTCTTTTCTTTCCAATCGTTCTGTAACGACGAATCCTATATTTTTCAGTGCTTCAATCATATTTTTTACTGGTTTATAATGTCCGGCGGATAATCAACCTTATGGGAGATTAATCCGCTTGTTATTCACATACTATTTTTTCTATATACATTCTCTTTTACTATACACCCGTTTTTATGGTTGAACATTTCTCCGATTATTTCCGTGAGTTCATTTAATTCATTATAAATGAAAGCATATTTTACATCAATAATTGCAGGAGCTTCATTGTTATATGTCATAAATCCTTTTTCTCTAACACAACATACTTGGGCATTGGAATATTCATACAATAATGTAAATATCATTTCTTCATGCGGTTTAACATCATAACAAATGGTGTTGATTGGGATTTTATCTTCATCACAATTAACTATGTAACAACGATTCAAAACTTTATCATAAAATCCTAATACAACTACTTCGCTATTGTCATACTTTAGATAATATTCCAAGCAAATTTCGCCAAAGCCATTATAGGCTTCAACTTTTACAATATTATTGTTGTGAAAAAGGAAACGGGTTTTATTTTTACAATTTTGTGGTGTACGCTTATAAAGACGTCCACGTTCACTCTTTGATAGTTCAGCCTGAAACGGGTATAAGTTGAAATACAATCCAGAAGCCCAAACTTCCGTATCGTATTCAACATTAACATTTAAGTCATCATACTTTTTTCGATATGACTTAAATACCTTTTTTATTTTTTCAAATTCCTTCTCCATTTATGTGAATAATGTTCGGCAGCGTTCCGCTTATTCAGTCGGTTTGCTGTTTGTTATAAGCTTTTATTTCATCCATTCTAATTTGCAAAGCAGTCCAATAATCTTCAATTGTTGAATCAGCTTTCTTATATCTTTGCTCATGTATGATATTTTGAAAGTCATCCATTTCAACTAATTGTATTAATTCGTCACATCCATATTCATCTAACTCTTTTAAAAGTTCAGTTGCCTCGTCATCAGCAGGATATACATCCCAACTAACAAGATAAACATAAAATCTCCCAGTTAAGAAATTCTCTTTGTCGCAAAATATAGCATAATCAAAAGGATCGTCATATTTATCACAGTTCTTCACTAAATCTTCGAATGACATTTCGTCATAGGGGTCATTCCATGAATGTGTTGGATTTTCCATACTCTAAAAGCTTATAATGTCCGGCGGCTAACCGACCTTTCGGGGAGGTTAAGCCGCCTGTTAGCCACTTAAATTAACAACATTGGGATAATAGCCAGACCTTATCAAAGCGTTTGGCTTTTAAGTCCTCTTTTGTGATGTAGAAATAGATGTGCCCGCAGTCGCCAAACATCAGACAGAAGCCGCCACATTCTACAGTGTCAAGTTGCAGGAGCAATCTCCATTTGTCGTAGGCAGTTTCTTCTGCTTCTTTGCGAATGTCTTTTGGCACATTCCTCCACCCGTTGCCCAAATAATAGCCTCGTGTTACAAGATCACATTCAACGAACATACTGTTTTGAATCACATCGGGCCAACCAAGAAATCGAGATCCATTATTCACGTCATAAATTGACTTTCCAGTCGCTTTTTCAAATACATCTTCCCAGTCGTCTAATCCGTCTTCTGATGGAAATATGCTACTAAAGTCATCCTCCGAAGGATAAGACACTTCCTCGCTCATCTTAATTTTTACCATTGGAAATTTGAAATCATCTTCCATATCTTCCGGAAACTCTGCTGGCGACAAGACCGATGTGTCCTCAAACCAGAAAACACGGGCGCATCCTTTATCCTTTGGGTCAAAGCCCCAGCACTGGCTATCCGTTTCATAAAAGAATGACAATATACCATGTTCAGGGAGTAAATGTTCAGTATCGTACTTCGACAAATCCTCGCAATTGAACTGCGCCAAGAATGTCAGCGGACGATTGGCTACTGTACCATCTAACCCTTTGCCCTCAAAATATGGCCAAACGAAGTTTGATGGCACATCCGGCTTTCCTCCGAAGCGAGTGCCGCATAATTTGTACTTTTCTTTTCTTGCAATTTTGAGTGCAATACTATTTTGTTGCAATTGTTGTATTTTATCTTTCATATTCATTTATTTTTTAGTGGCTAACGTTATGCTAACAGCGGAATCGACTGTTATTTTCCTTAAAAGTATATCACTTTGCGAACAAATATAAAAAAAGTGCGGTACACCACGAACGGCGCACCGCACTTTTTTCGGCAAATCGGGCAGGATTTAACATTTATAGCTTCATTCCCCTGCCTTTCTTTTGCGGCTGTATGGGGCAGTGTATGCTCTGCCTTAGCTTGTCGAACTGCTCCTTGAACCACTCGGCAATGGGCTTTCGGTCGATGGCAAGAACCAATTTCGTCCCGTCCGTGGGGTCTTTCACCACTTGAACCCCAGCCTTTTCGGTCTTAAATTTCCGCTTGTGTTCCTCCGAGTA
>CABSGW010000227.1 GCA_902477365.1 uncultured Prevotellaceae bacterium | reverse complement strand
CACAACACTCCAATGTGCCACGCAAAAAGACAGGACGCCCATTCAACAACAAACGGGGACCTTCGGTTTTCAGTTCCCGCATGCCGAAACGTGTTGTCTTGGAATCTGTAACAGAGCCCGACCGCACATCCAAACCAAGTTCATAAAGTGTTGGTGTAAATTCGTCCCACACCTGCACACTATCCCCTACCGGACAAAAAAACTCGACTCGATTTTTACCTGATTGAAAGTATTGTGTTATTTCTCTGCGTGCTACATTCTGGCGATCAAGTTTCACGGTGGCGTAAAGTGTTCCATAACGTTTGTCACCCGCATTGAACACATGGCCTACCACACGAATCTTTTTCCCCGCAATATCGGGATACACCCGAACGTCCTCAATAGCCAACAAACTTTTTGCCGTCAGCGACAAATCACCCAACAACCCATTCCATTTGATTTGTGTTTCATTGGAATAAGCATGCGCCATATTGCCTAGATCATGTTGCGGACGATTGTCGACACAAACAATGAGTTCATGTTCGCCGGGCGTGAGGTATTCGGTCAACTGATAACGATGAGGGGCAACCAGGCTTTCACAGGTTTCCGGAATCTTTTTACCGTCAACCCACACACATGTTTTCCACATCACCCGTTCCAATTGTAACTCTATCGGCCTCTTTTTCCAAGCAGCGGGAATAGAAACTTTACGCCGATACCAGGCTTCGCCCACAAAACTGTTTTTACGTGTCAGATACAATATCTGAGGCTTTCCTATAGACGCACTCAACTGATTAGGAATTCCCAATCCCGCCTCATCCGTTGTTGTAGGTAAGGTGATGGTACATACCTGTTGTTTATCAATCGCTCCCGGAACGATCATACGGTCTAAAGACACCTCCCATTCACCAGCTAAAGATTGATAATAAGTTTCACGTTGGCAAGAAACCACCAACAGGATACAACTACCCAATAAGAACAAATAATACTGAAGCTTACTCATAAAACGATCTATTGTTTCAAACAACGTCCCAACATCTCCCGATGAACCTGCACACCTTGGTGGTTGTTGTCCAAGCGTGCGGCTTCCTGGAAATAATATTCCGCCTTATCCCATTGTTCCAATCCAAAATAGCCTAATGCTGCCAAATAACAACAATGTATCCGATTCTTTTTATCCATATCGTCCTCCCATATTTGCAAATCGGGTAACGAAACAGCAAAATAATCCATTTTGAAATGGTCAAAAAGGTGTTTTTCACCATAATCAACCAAACGATTGAAACAGCTGCGGGCATGTGCCTCATCGTTTAACCGATGATAAGCCAATCCCTGATAAAAAATTTTATCAGGTTTCTGATCATTATAATACATAGCGGCCACCAGCTGATAATGGCCTTCGCTAGCTTTTAAGAAATACTGACGTGCCTCGTCAACTCGGTTCAAACCTAACAGCGCACACGCTTTATAGTAATGGAAATCATTCTCTTGTACACCAGGCAACTTACCCTCACCCAAATGAGGCGGATAAATGAAACAGGCCTCTATCAACTCCAAGACCTCATCGTAACGCTGGCCATATAACGCTTGCTTTGCCAACTCCAAATGAGCCAATTGATATTGGGCCGGCACTTTTCCTTCACCACCTTCCCACGGATGAAAGATACGAGCATTGATTAATTGTATGGATTCGGCATAGCGACCTAACTGATTAAGTAAGGTGATGTACTCCAAATACAGATCATCACGAGTAAGTACCACATCCCAATGCTTCTTGAGTAAAGCGAGACGTTCTATATGCGGACGGTTTAAACGTTTGTAAAGCTGGTCTAGCTCCATCAGGATACGGGCATCCGATGTATCCAGTGCATATGCCCTTTCGAGCAAAACCTGGGCCTCCTTTCTTTTTCCCAATTTATTGAAATAGGCCAACGCCAAATTACGCAATACGGTAGGAAAACCAGAATCAACATGCACAGATGCTTCCCAAGCTGCCACAGCCTCGGTATATTGCCGTTTATCATACCACAGATTACCTAAATAATAACAGGCCTTAGGTGCTATTCCATTGGTAAAATCAATTACATCACTCAACGCCTGAATAGCTTCCAAAGCATTTGGAAAACAATAATCAGCTGGTTGTATTTCGGCTTGCCGTATGGCCATCTCAGCCTCAGTAAACAGGTGTAAACGCAACAAACACCAAGCTTTATAATAATGAAGTAGTGTTGCGTTGGAAACACCTGCATCCAAAGCCATCGCAATAACTTGCAAAGCTTCCTCCCAACAGCCGGCTGAGGTATAGTCAAGTACCAGTTCTTCATAATTATGTGCATCGAGCCGCATACGCTGTATCAAAACGGTACGAAGCGTTTCATTGGAAGAAAGCAATAATTGTTCAAACATGCAACCAAAATTGAACCTATCCAGCGCCAATGAATCGTCTATCCACTGAAGGGCTTCCTTGATACGCCCCAACCGACGAAGAATCACCGTCCTGAGATGACGCGCACGTAAATTATGCCAGTTACGTGACAAAGACTTATCTACTTCCTCAAGCGCAGTGTCCCAATCGGAACGCAACATCGAAAGTTGTGCCAAGGAATAAAAACCCGCATCTTGCCAAGCAGCATTCCAACAGGATTTATAGAAACATTCGTAAGCCTCATCGAACTTACCTTGGAACTTCAATGAAAGACCTAAATTATAATACGGTTCCCCATCGTAAGGATTCGGATTGCGTTCTGTCAACGTCCTGACTGCACGTCTTAAATACGGTTCGGCCTGAGCAAACTGTCCTTTTCGTATCAGCCACAATCCCATCGCATTGTTATTCCGGACATCTGTCGGATCGCGCCGTAATGCCTCTTCATAATAATCGGTGGGCATATAGGTGGCATGCCGATATTGCTCCAGATGCAATCCTGTCAGATACAATTGTTCGGTGGTCTGCACTTGCTCGGGAGAAAGAGCCGGTTGAGCAGCCTCCGGAACGGGCTTTACCTCATCTTTTTCGGAACTCCACGACAACAAAAGTTTTCCGGAAGCAGCATAAATATTCACTGAGACCTCTTCCAGAGTCGCCACCGGAACGCTTTCATCCAAAACAGATTCCGGCGCCAAATTGCGGAAGGCCTCCCAAACAGTTTGCCCCGAAACGTCCAGTACAATATGAACACGTTCCAAACACGACGTTGCAAAAAGCTTTAGCCGACAGGAGTCCCCCTCAGATTCTATATTAAATAAGACATCGGCAGATGCATTTTTTATAACCCCCAATTCCCTATAAGGCAGAAAATACTGCGTAAAGGTCTTCTCTTCGTAAGGTTGCAACCATGAGAAGTCGGGCTGGTTGTCGGTATAAACACCTGTCATCAACTCAATGTAAGGCCCATCCTCATCGGTCAGATTACGATCCCAAGCCTTACCGAAATCACCATTTCCCCATGTCCATTGTT
>CABSGW010000226.1 GCA_902477365.1 uncultured Prevotellaceae bacterium | reverse complement strand
TTTATTGACAGGGTCGGGGGCAACTCGTTTGTCCAGTCATGATTTTGCCTTTAAAGAGGAATACCGTTTTGCATACGAATTAGGTTCTTCTTCCGGAGCGGAGGTCATTCCCGATGTGTTGGGTATAAATGGAACAGGCAAGATGGTGATAGCTTCCGGCAAACCTTATTATTGCGACAATACAATGGGTGACGGGTTGTTTGGTGTACCACGTAAGAATAGTTACGATGTAGCTCCATTCATCGGTTGTGATGCTTTATCCGACCATTATGCACCTACTTTTCTGATGTATGACACAACCAATAAGCGGTTTGTGGTTTGTGCCGAACAGTTCTCGGTCAATGATATCTTGGGGTATCCTATGGCAAGCGATGTGGCTCTTTCTTCATTGGGAAGCTATGGTTTCCCTGTTGGCGAGGAAAACTTGTTTGAATTGCCTGCTGCCGGTATGTACGATTTGGTGACAATGCAAAATACGGCATACGATCCCGGAAACCGCGGATTCGGTACTACTTATACCGTGTTGGCAAAGGACAATCAACGTGTTCTTTATGGGTTTGCATTGGGCGATTTGGTTTCTATACGTTATCCGGAGAAGTATGGTTCGGTTTACACTAAAATTCTTTATCGCGACCTGTCTGCATGTACCGATATAGATAAAGCCACGTTGTTTGCGTTCAGCTCATTAAAGAACTATATGTATTATGCGGTAAAAGGTGTTGTTTATCGTGTCGACTTGAATGTTCAAGCGTGTACGGCTGAATTACAATTTACGCTACCAAACGAAGAGGAGATAACCTGTCTGAAGTTTTATGCTTGCACACAGGCCGATAATGCCCGAAGGTCGTATGATCTGATTGTGGGTAGCCGTACTCACGAAACAACAGATTCGCCGGGCGTTTTGCGCATTTACGATGGGTGGAAGACAGAGGGTAACTTCCTGAATGCGCAGCCGTCGGAAGAGTATAAGGGCTTTGCTGTTATTAAAGACGTTCTTTATAGAGAGATGATTACTAGTTACGAATAAAAAAAGAAAATGATGAGAAATAAATTTTTACTTTGCCTGTTTGCTGTATTGAGTTACAGTGTCGGGGGAAAGGCTGCTATCAACCTGACGTTTGATGTTACCGGAAAGACGGCTTCAGGGGTGGTATTGGTTTATAATACGACAATCCTTCCGGTTACACTCGACGAACAAGGGCATGGAACCTGTACCATCGAGCATTTGAAGGCGGTACACGCCAAACTTTATTATGGCATGGAAGATAGGGCAATTTTTATAGAAGAGGGCGATAAGTTGCATTTCACATTCAATGGGGCTGACTACAAGAAGACCCTGAAAGTGACAGGCGGAAAAGAAAAGATTTTCCGTTACCTTAATGCGGTGCAACTGACTCCTCTTCCTGAAAGCGATTATGCGTTGCCTTATGCCGATTATGTAAAGAAAATAGAAGATAAAAAGGCGGCAGCACTTAAGATGCTTCAAGCATGGAAACTTTCGGCTGAAAGTAATGTGTTTCAGGCAATCGAAGAGGGACGGATCGCATACGGTTATGCACAAACAGTCATGATGTATCCGGTTGCACATCGCATGGTGGCTCGGGATACGGCTTATGTACCGGATGAGGCTTATTATACCGATATCCAGAAAATGATGGCGGAAAATGAACGGCTGTTGGAGTTGCACGAATACCGTGAATACATGAAAGAGGGTGCTTATATTCTGCAAACACGTGGAAAACAGCGTGCCGGTAATGCGTACGAACGCACCTTGTGCGAGATGAATTATTTGGTTGACCATCTGAAAAATGAGAAAGTACGTGAGGCTTTATTGAATGTCTTGGCTATTGAACAGATAGAGCAACATGGAATCAAGCGGATTGACGAGATGATGAACCTATACAATACATATGTACAGGATGAGACTTTACGTGCAGCTTTTCAGGTAATTTATGACCAAAAGGATTTGGCTGTACCCGGTAAACTCTCTCCGCGTTTCATTGCTTCCGACTTGAATGGTAAAATACATACGTTGGATGCCTATCGGGGTAAATATGTGTATATTGATGTGTGGGCTACCTGGTGTGGTCCGTGCCGGCAAGAGTTGCCGCATTTGAAAAAGTTGGTGGCAGATTATGCGGGTAAGAATATTGTCTTTGTCAGCCTGTCTGTTGATGCCAATAAGGAAGCTTGGAAGAAAATGGCGGCAACAATGGATGGTATTCAGCTCTATTTGGGTAATAACAGCGATTTTGCCAAGGCTTACGATATTGATGGGATACCACGTTTCATTTTGATTGATCCGGAAGGGAAAATTGTCAATTACAACATGACGCGCCCTTCTTCACCCGATACGCGTCGTGCTTTTGATGCTTTGAAAGGAATATAAATTGTTTTAATGTTAATAGTAAAAGTTTGATTATGAGAAAAATTTACTCGTATGTTTTGGCAGCTTGTATGGCTGTAGCATTGATGTGTGCCCCTCAGCAGGCACAGGCTGTGACGGCCGACGATTTGGTAGGCAGTTATTCTTCTGTTTACAGTCTGATTGATATAGCCAGCGAGGACATGGCTGTGATCGAGAAAACCGGTGACTTTACCATTGAGAAGTTAACAGAAACAAGCGTAGCGCTCAAAGGCATTATGGGTTTTGAGTCTGTATCGGGAACCATCAATGCCGACGGTACATTGTCCATAGGTCCGGTAGGGATAGATCCTGCTACCGGCGAACAGACTGATGAAAGCAATGCATTGTTCGTTATGGCAATGGGTGAGACTGGTTTAGAGATTTTACCTGTAGTTTTCAAATTGTCTGATACCGGTTTCGAAATGGTCTTGGCTGCTGATGCTCAGTGCTCGGTCATGAATGAGGCATTGGGTGCACAGTTTGTTTTGGAGGTGTTCAATGCTACTAAGAAAGAGAAAGGATCGGTGATGGCCGACGATCTGGTAGGCAGTTATTCTTCTGTTTACAGTCTGATTGACATAGCTAGCGAGGACATGGCTGTGATCGAGAAAACCGGTGATTTTACCATTGAGAAGTTGACAGAAACAACCGTAGCGCTTAAAGGTATTATGGGCTTTGAATCTGTAACGGGAATCATCAATGCCGATGGCACATTGTCTGTTGGCCCGGTGGGAATTGATCCTGCTACCGGCGAACAGACCGATGAAAGCAATGCATTGTTTGTTATGGCAATGGGTGAGACCGGTTTAGAGATTCAGCCTGTAATTTTCAAATTGTCTGATACCGGTTTCGAGATGGTTTTGGCTGCTGATGCACAGTGCTCGGTCATGAATGAGGCATTGGGTGCACAGTTTGCTTTGGAAGCACTTAAGGCTACCCGTAATGCTGATGGCATATCTCGGCCTGTGTCTAATACAAACGACGTACAAATTGTTGTAAACAATGGCGAAATCTCTTTCTGTGCAGCTAATGTGCAGCCGGTTTCAATTTATACCGTGGATGGTATCT
>CABSGW010000225.1 GCA_902477365.1 uncultured Prevotellaceae bacterium | reverse complement strand
CATCCTTGCTGCCACGACACTCATTGGTGAGACAAGTAAACACAGGTATATCCCCCCCAGCCTCTCTCACAGCACGATAAAGCGTCTTCATTACCTTCTCTTTACCAGCCGTACCGTGATGGTTATACTCATTTTCTATTTGAATCAGAATAATACCCTTCCCGCCTTTGGGTTTACGGGTGATCTGCTCATTGGCCAAAGCTTCACAAACACCCTTATACCAGTGTTTGTTCCACTTCAAGTGTTCATCGTCGGCACTACGCAACCAAAAACCATTCACTCCTTCCGGACGATACTTGGCCAACCAACGCGGATAGCCTCCCCCCGAAAACTCGGCACAGATAAAAGGCCCCGGGCGCACAATGGTATAAAATCCGAATTCATCCTGCGCCATTGCCAACCAGCGCTTCAACTCCGCAAAATCAAATCTCGAATGGTCATTCACATCCAACGGCATCACCTGTTCGTGCAAATTCCAAGGTACATACGTCTCCACGGTATTGAATCCTGCTTCTTTAATCTTGCGGAAACGATCACGCCACAACTCCTCGGGACACCTGAAATAATGAAATGCAGCACTATAAATAAACACATCGCGCCCCTCAATGGTCATACACGCACCGTCATAACGGATACGTTCGGGATGGACAAATTTCTTTTCAACAGCAAACACGTTTTGCAGGCATCCCATCAAGAGCCAGCAAACCATCATCCATTTCACACTTCTCATCTTATATTACATCGTTTATTAATTACTTCATTTGTATATCTATCAATTTGCGTCCATTTACAGCCACACGCAGCTCCTGATAGCTCTTCCCGCTTACAACAAGCGTCTCATTCGACATGGTTTCTATGCGGTACGTGCCACGCCGATCGGTCACCACACGTTTGTTGCCCGACCTCACCGTGATGCCGGCCAGCAAATTGGCCTGTACGTCACGAATGGTTCCGCTTACTACCATCTTCTTTGCCGGCACTTTCTGCGATACCGCTTCTTGTTGCTTCTCTTTACCCTCGGCCAAGCGGATCACCGGCTCGTTCCTGGCATCGACTGTGATTGTCTTCTTCAAACAGATGGCGTCAGACGCTTTTCCCACTTGCAACTCAAAAGCACCCGGCTCTACCACGCGCTCCATCTTCCGGTTATACAAAGCCAAAGAAGCAACAGGAACAACCAGTTCCACCTGACGCACAGCACCTTTGGGAACATCTATCTTAGCAAAGCCCTTCAAACGATGTACGGGAGTAACCACACTCGAAACCACATCACGCACATATAACTGCACCACTTCCTTACCATCCATCGCACCCGTATTTTGTACTTCCACACGGACACGAATTGTGTCTGTCTGTGCATAATCCTCTTTATCCGTTTGCAGCGAACGGTACGTAAACTCAGTATAACTCAACCCATGTCCAAAAGCCCAAAGCGCTCCGGGTGAGGAGAATACATAGTCCTTTCCAGGCTTGTTGGGACTTCCAGGCGACCGATAAAAACCTTTATCCGTCGGCAAATAGTCGTAATAGCAAGGCAAATGCCCCACACTCTGCGGGAAGGAGTAGTTCAAACGGCCCGAAGGATTCACTTTACCCCACAACACATCGGCCAACGCCTCGCCTCCCTGTTCGCCGGGATACCACTGCACCACCACGGCCGGAATGTTTGCCTTTATCCAAGGCATGGCAAACGGCTTTCCGGATAGCAATACAACCACCACGGGTTTGCCGGTCTGATAAACGGCTTTCACCAGTTCTTCCTGTACACCGGTCAGTGTCAAGTCGTGCAGGTCGAACCCTTCGCCACAAGTCGCGTTCTTATAGTCACGCGCCAACGAAGCACTGGCCGAACCCACCACCACAATGGCAACATCGCTCTTTTCGGCTGCCGCAACCGCAGCAGCCAATCCGCTGCGGTCATCGGTCACCAAGTCGCAACCAGCTGCATAATTCAACTGTATCTTGTTACCGAAACGTTTCTCCATCGCCGCTTTCAGGGTTACTCCGTCCTTGTTGTTACGGCTCCACGTATAGTCGCCAAACTGTACCTGATCGGCATTGGGGCCTATCAAGGCCACGGAACGTATTTTCGCAGCATCCAGCGGCAACAGCTGCTGCTCGTTCTTCAGCAGCACGATAGACTCCTCGGCTATCCGACGCGCCAACGCCACATGTTGATTGTTATGTACCACTTTGTCGTACAAAGATTTGTCTTCCGGTTTCCATTCGAACAGCCCCATCGCAAACTTGGCACGAAGCACACGTCTCACAGCCTGATCTATATATTTCACGTCCAATGCGCCTCCTTCGACCAAACGTTCCAGTTGTGCATAGCAGTTGTCCGATGCCTCAGCGTCCAACCCGGCTGTTAATGCCTGTATGGCCGCCTCTGCACCGTCGCGCGCTGTTTTATGGAAATAATTCAACATACCTATTGCTCCCCAGTCCGAATAAACATAACCTTCAAATCCCCACTGCTCGCGCAACAAGTCGGTCATCAGATAGCGGGAAGAAGAGTTGGGTTCATTGTTCCACGAGTTGTACGACGACATCACAGCCCACGGTCTGGCCTCTTTCACCACCGTCTCGAACGGCTGCAAATAAACCGACAACAAGTCGCGTTGTCCGCACGACACCGAAGCCAGATTCAGCCCACCCATAGGGGCCGCATGCGCCCCGAAGTGTTTGATCATCGGCGAAACGCGATGGTCCAAATAGCCCTTCACCTGAGCCACCCCCATACGGGACACCAACAACGGATCTTCGCCGAAACATTCCTCCACACGTCCCCAACGCAGATCCCGGCATACGTCAACCACGGGAGTCAATGACTGCGTGATACCCTGTGCTTTCAGTTCCGCGGCCACCGCCTTGGTCATTTCGTAAGCCAGACCGGTATTGAAGGTACTTCCAAGTGCGATAGCCTGCGGAAAAATGGTAGATCCGTCATGCACCGATCCGTGCAACGACTCGGTCACAGTAAAAACCGGAATGCCCAAACGGGTTTGTTTTTGCATGTATTCTTGTACCTCGTTCATCAAGGTACGGCAGTCGGGACCGGGCAATGTAATGGCTTCAATAAAACCCATGCTACAACCGTTCAACATCGAGGCTAGCTTCTCCTTGTCCAAATGACCGTCTTTCATAATGGAATAGGCATGAATATGCCGTAACTGTGCAACTTTCTCACTCAATGTCATCCGCTGCAGCAAATCGTCAACCCGCACCTCCACACTATTGGACGGTTGCATGTACTTAGGCTTCTGGGCCCACATGCCAAGAGGGCTCATCGCTACACCAAACAACATCACTACCAACCATTTTCGCTTCATCTTGTTATTTTGTTATTGTGTGATTAAACCATTTCATGACTTACCGGGACGTATTCCGACTTTACCACTAAACGTCATTTTCTTCCCTTGAGATACAATTTTTTATCGAATTTGTAATAACGGGCAGCCCGATGCGGAACACC
>CABSGW010000224.1 GCA_902477365.1 uncultured Prevotellaceae bacterium | reverse complement strand
GTAGTAGCCTAACATCTGCCTGACATCACAACGCTTGACAGTACTTTTTTAATTGAACACATAGAACATGCTTTCGCACTGCGTACATATAGCCCCCTTGTCCGCCAACTAAGTTTTGAGGACTTTTGCAATTGGGTACTTCCCTATCGAAGTACGGATTTCTATCCATTTGTTTTTCCCGCTACGTTATTCTTTAAATGGTTTGACCACCATCTAAGAACCAATGAAACAGACTCCGTACAGTTAATTGCAGATCGTTACAAACATGCAGAAAATCATCTGCGTAGCTTTTTAGGGAAATACCCCTTCTCAGACCACATAGGTGCGGCTGAGTTATTTTGGAATGGTGTGCATGACTGTGTTGACATAGCGAATTACGGAGCAAATGTCATGCGTGCTTGCGGAGTTCCGGCATTGGTTGGATACAACAGCTCAAACAAACTGTATACAGGCCATCATTATCATGTTACCGTCATCGACAAAAAAGGACAATGGTGCACGTTTAGCCCGGAAACAAACCTGCCCATGTTCCGCGACCAACGTTTCACGCAATCAACCAACATTTTATACATCTATTTCGGCAAACGGAAAAACAACCCGGCAGGCCTCTGTGAAAAAGGAGAGCCATTACCGCCCAATTTGGACAATCCATGCATAGAGGACCACACGGAACGTATCATGAAGACTGTCCGGCTGACGTTACCTTATGAAGCGGTTGTGCCCAACCGACTGGCTTATCTGGCCACATTCAATTCACAGGTCGGCTTGCAAGCTGTTACATGGGGGTTGGTTGACAAGAAGAAAAAACAGGTAACTTTTGAAAAAGTTGTCCCCGAACAAGTGTATTATCCCGTATACTGTATCGGCGGTAATAAGCTAAAAGCCTTTGGCTGTCCGTTCCGAATAAAAAATAATGAAAACGCGCCTGACAGCTTTCGTATGGAGTCGATTGTACAGGATACCGAATCGGAAAAGATTTCCGTACAATTACAACGAAAATTCCCGGTGAAACCTGCATCACGCAGACTGGCGGAGCAAACCATCGGAACCATTGTGATTGCGTCACACAAAGCCGACTTCAAAAAGGCAGACACACTGGCGTGCATTACGCATACCCCGTTCTGCGACTGGCAAGACTTGGAGCTAAACAATACCACCGCCTACCCATATTATCGCATTGTCAGCCCACCCAAAGACCCGCATATTCGCCTGTCAGAAGTCGAGTTTCTTACTTTGGCTTCCTATGGTTATACCAACGTGATGGAAGCAAGCCCACTGATGCAAGGGGGTGACAGGGATTCAGCCGATTATGTCCGGTTATTGGCAGAACCACTCTCAAAATGCCGGTGGAGGAAAGAATATGATGGAAACGTACAAACCGCACCTGAAGCTTATCCCAGTATCAATTTCCACCTGAAAAAGCCACAAGTTGTAAATAAATTAAGATACGCAATCAAGCATGCGGGCAATGCCATCACATACGGTGACTCATACCAACTATTCGTTTGGGAAGAAGGAGAATGGCGTTTACAGTGGACACGCATGGCTACCGCAAAAGGACTGCCAGCAGCGACTTTGGAAACGGGAAAAATTTATTGGCTGCACGATTTGACACAAGGAACAGAAGAAATGCCATTTACGATTGACCGGAAAGGTACACAACATTTTATATCAGCATGGTTACTAAAATAGGCCATACCCTAAAGCATATCATTCAATCACATGCTTAAAAGTGTTTTTTGTATCCATAAAACCTGTTTTTCCTTTTTCCTGCCCCAGAGAACTGCCACCAACCGATCAGACACAAGAGGGAGCGAAGAAACTTTTTTACCGCTCCCTCCTTTGCTATCCATGAAAAATAGCGATATTTGTGCCTGGAATTGATAAAACCAAACTCGTTTAAAACAAGAGAAAGATGAAAAAAGCAATTGCAACCTCCAACGCTCCTGCAGCAATAGGTCCTTACAGCCAGGCTATCGAAGCCAACGGCATGGTGTTTGTTTCCGGCCAAATTCCGGTTGATCCCGCAACGGGCCAGTTTGCCGAGGGCGGCATCAAAGAGTTGACGCGCCAGTCACTCACCAATCTGCAAAACATCCTGGCCGAGGCCGGACTGACGCTGGACAATGTGGTGAAGACCACCGTATTCCTGGCCGACATCAACGACTTTGCCGAAATGAACGAAGTATATGCCGGTTTCTTTACGGGAACACCGCCCGCACGCTCTGCCATTGCCGTAAAAGACATGCCAAAGGGTGCCCGCGTAGAAATAGAGTGCATCGCAGTGCGTTGACACCATGGCGGTTATCGGTATTTTTTGCTCCTCGAAAGCGGGACTCAGCGCCCGCTACGAGGAAGCCTCCCGCCAACTGGGCGAATGGATGGCACAAAACGGACATACGCTGCTTTATGGCGGAAGCCGTTGCGGCCTGATGCACACGGTGAGCCATGCAGCCAAAGCGGCCGGAGGCCGTATCTATGGCGCTGTACCCGACGCCCTGGTGAGCCGGGGACTGGTCAGTGACGAACTGGACGTGGAGTTCCGTTGTGCCGGACTGAGCGACCGCAAAGAAATCTTCCTGCGCGAGGCAGATGTGTTTGTGGCATTGCCGGGAGGCATCGGCACGCTTGACGAGGTGTTTACCGTGGCGGCAGGCGCTACCATAGGCGAACACAACAAGCGGGTGTTTCTGTACAACGTAGCCGGTTGCTGGGACACACTGTGGGAAGCGTTGCTCCGCATGCAGCGGGAAGGGCTCATCGCACCCGAAGCGTCCACCCATATACAGCTCATCACCTCGCCGGACGAAATTACCTTTTAAACGCACACTTCCGTCCATTGTCCCCTAAAGCGCATACGTTCCAAATCCATCCTACGCTATGAAATATTTTCCCTTGCTGCTTTGTTTGCTGTTAGGCAGTTGCATGCCTCCGTCAAAGCCCCTCACCATCGTTGTTTCGAACCCGTCTCCGCTGGAACGGGAAAACGAGATGGTGGAAATTCCGGTGCGCGAATTGCTGGAACGCCTTCAGCCCACCGCCACCGAACAGTTCATTGTGTGGGACATGCAGGGAAGACAGGTACCCTATCAACTCACCTACGATGACAAACTGCTGTTTCGTACCACCTTATCGCCTAAGGCCACGGTTTCTTATGTAGTGGCACTAGACTCTGTAATGCCTTACGAAACACTGGTGAGCGGCCGGTACAGCCGGGCCGACAGCTCGCTGGTATGGGAAAACGACCGGGCAGCTTTCCGCGCGTTCAATGCCAGTTATGGCCGTAACAACGACCGGGCAGCCGGATACGACGTATGGGTGAAAAACACATCTGCCCTGCTGCTGGACGAATGGTTCGACTACGCCGCCTCGCAAGCTGATTCGCTGCGGATGCCGGCAAGACTGAAGCGGCAGGGTGTGACAGGAATGGATGCCTACCGGGCGGCTCATACACCCGGATGTGGCGGTACCTTGCTCCTGCTGGGCGATTCAACACTCGTTTACCCGCAAGGATGGGAAGACTATGAGA
>CABSGW010000223.1 GCA_902477365.1 uncultured Prevotellaceae bacterium | reverse complement strand
TGGAATTCTTCTTTTAAAAGAAGACCCTGTTTTCCTCACACGACGATGGGATACGGTTTTACGTTTTTTGGGGGACATATTTATAATAGATAATAAGTCTCTGATCCGAGAAACTACTGATCAGAGACTTATTGGTTTAACTTATTTAGCTTGTTTATTTAGCTTGCTCTAGTTGCAACGTTCTGGTAGACTGGTCGCAAACCTCTGTAGGACCGAAATACTGAATCGGGCCTGGATATACAAAACAAGTCTCTTTGGCCCATTGGTCACGATTTGCAGCAAATTCTTTGAAAGGAGCACCATCCAATTTCACAAGTGCTTTCTTTATTACCGGTTTCATCTCACCGTGACGTTTTTCCATATTCATCATCATCGTGATAGGCACTCCACCCGCAACCCACTCTGAAGCAGGAGCAGTCGTATTCTTCACGATAGCCATATAACCAGTCTTACCGTTAGCGATAAGTTGAGAAGCACTATTACCTAATGCATAACAATAGTCTGCATCGTAGTTTGAAGGAGCTGCACAACGACCTTCATAACCAAAGAAGTGGTGCTGAGCAGCAAACTTACCGGTAAATTTACCCTCTTGTTTCCATATAGCAAGTTTCTTAGCAACCATTTCGGAAAGCAATTTTTCGGTTTCGATCAATGATACTTGCACATTTCCGTGTGGGTCGCGCTCCATGGTGAGCTGTTTAGCAACACCTTCAGGCAATGACTCATAAATAGCCGCATTTTCAGCAGACAATTTACTTATCACCCAAGCACGTTGGTTGTCAGCATCAACGGTTGTTGCTTCAGGAGTAGCCAACAAATCGTTCAACTCTGCAATCAAGGTTTTCATTGCAGGAATAAACTCAATCAGTCCTTCCGGAATCAGCACCGTACCAAAATTGTTTCCATCGGCTGCACGCATTGCAACAATATTTGCAATGTAGGTTACAATGTCGTCCAATGTTTGGTTCTTCTCTTCAACCTCTTCAGAGATGATACATACGTTAGGTTGGCACTGCAATGCACACTCAAGTGCAATGTGAGAAGCAGAACGACCCATCAACTTGATGAAATGCCAATATTTACGTGCAGAGTTGGCGTCACGTTGGATGTTTCCGATAACTTCTGCATAAGTTTTACAAGCGGTGTCAAAACCAAAACTGGTCTCAATTTGCTCGTTTTTCAAGTCACCATCAATCGTCTTGGGGCAACCAATAACCTGTACACCATACTGTTTGGCAGCATAGTACTCAGCCAATACACAAGCATTTGTATTGGAATCATCACCACCAACAATAACCAATGCTTTGATGTCAAGTTTACGCACGATTTCCAATCCGCTTTCAAACTGTTCTTCTTTCTCCAACTTTGTACGACCAGAACCGATCATATCAAAGCCACCGGTATTACGATATTCATCAATAATGGTATCAGTCAATTCTATATAGTTGTGATCAACCAAGCCGCCAGGACCTAAAATAAAGCCATATAATTTGTTTGCCGGATTCAGTTTTTTAAGACCGTCAAAAATACCACAAATCACGTTATGGCCACCAGGAGCTTGACCACCGGAAAGAATCACGCCTACATTGGTAACCGGATAGGTCTGTGTTTCACCCGGAATAAACTCTACCAGAGGCATACCATAGGTATTGGGGAACAGTTTTTTAATTTCTTCCTGATCACCTACACTCTGGGTGGGTTCACCCTCTTTGATGCGAACACTACCACGCAAGCCCAGTGGAAGTTTGGGCTGATATGCAGATCTCGCAATTTGCAATGCACTTTTTTCCATAATTTGTTTATTCGTTTAAAGACGGAACAAAATTAACTTTTTTCGCTGACATGGCGAAAGGAAAGCTCGAAAACATAGCATAAACTAACGAAGAAAGTGACCGACAAATACTTTATCCTCTATTGTCCGTTAAAAATGATCGCTTATGCTTTCTTAATAAACCTTTCAGTTGTAACGGACATACGTGTTCGGAAACATCGACTGGGCTTTTTGTTGTAACAAGATGCCCAGTCGGTGACATTAAATTAAGAAAAGGCAAACAACCAAGAAAAGGAACAGACCGATAAATCAAATTAAACACTTATCTTTGTAGTATGATTGACCGTTCCACCATAAACCGCATTACTGAAGCCGCAAATATTGTCGACGTTGTATCTGAGTTCGTGACCTTGCGTAAGGCGGGTGTCAACTACAAAGGTTTATGTCCGTTTCACAACGAAAAAACACCGTCTTTTGTCGTATCACCGGCAAAAGGGTTATGTAAATGTTTTTCATGTGGAAAAGGAGGTAATTCCGTCCACTTTATCATGGAACACGAACAACTGACCTATCCCGAAGCATTGAGATGGTTGGCGAAAAAATATCACATCGAAATTAAAGAAAGAGAACTGTCTCCAGAAGAAATACAAGCTCAAAATGAACGTGAATCCTTGTTCATCCTGAACGAATGGGCACGCACCTATTTTCAAGGAATCCTATTCAACCACCCAGATGGAAAGGCCATCGGCATGGCCTATCTGCGGTCACGTGGGTTTAGGGATGACATTATTCAAAAATTTCAATTGGGTTTTAGTTTGCCCCAACGTGACGCTATGTCCAAAGAGGCACTATCAAAAGGATTCCGTACAGACTATCTACTAAAAACGGGACTATGCTACCAACGTGACAATGGAGGAATAACCGACCGCTATCACGGACGCATTATATTTCCGGTACATACGCTAAGCGGAAAGGTTGTTGCTTTTGGTGGACGCGTATTGCAGACAGGAGATAAAGTGGCCAAATATGTCAACTCTCCGGAATCGGAAATCTACCATAAAAGTAACGAATTATATGGCATCTATTTTGCCAAACAAGCCATTGTGCGTAACGACAGATGTTATTTGGTTGAAGGATATACAGACGTACTATCCATGCACCAAAGCGGAATAGAGAATGTTGTTGCATCCTCCGGTACGTCGCTCACTGCAGGACAGATACGCTTGATTCATCGTTTTACGGAAAACATCACCGTACTGTATGACGGAGACTTAGCTGGAATCAAAGCATCTATTCGAGGCATAGACATGTTATTGGAAGAAGGTATGAACATCAAGGTGTTGCTGCTGCCCGATGGTGATGATCCGGATAGTTTTGCCCGTAAACATACTGCCGAAGAATACCGCAACTATATAGACCAACATCAAATTGACTTTATCCGGTTTAAAACAAACATGTTATTAAAGGATAGTGCCGATGACCCTATCCAAAGAGCACAACTGGTTGCAAGTCTTGTAAAAAGTATTTCGGTCATTCCGGATGCTATTATCCGCTCTATGTACATCAAAGAATGCAGCCAACTTATGCAAGTTGCTGAAAATTTATTGATTGAAGAAGTATCAAAATTAAAAAAAGAAGAGAAACAGGAGCGCATCAAACAAGAGGAAAGGACACAACTATCTAACGGAAATAATGGGATAAATGCTGAAACCAGCCATACAGAATCCGTCAAAAACGTTGCAGAAGTACCTGCTCCACC
>CABSGW010000222.1 GCA_902477365.1 uncultured Prevotellaceae bacterium | reverse complement strand
ACGACAAGCCCATTGGCAGAATTAAGTATGCACTAAATTAATTCCGCCAACAGGTTTTTGTAGGTTGTGAGGAGAATGGGGGATTTTGGCTTGTAAGAACTCTATGTTTGAATGAAATTTTACCAGCCTATGAAGTACGTTTTTCTACTTCGTAGGCTGGTAAGAAACCGTTTTACTTTGCAAAGTTTGTTGACAGTTTTAACAAGTTTATTTTGCTCTCTGATAAGAGTCGGTCAGTTCTCCTCGCTGTAGAATTAATGTGGAATCGGTCAGTTCACGGATAACCAAAGAATCGGTAAAGTCACTACTTGTGTGGTTGCCAATGCTTGTTCCCGAAAGTAGCAACAGACTGTCTTTGGCTTCCCACGACTTATATTGCAGTGTAGCCATGTTGATGGAGGCTGCAACACCGTTTTCTTTTAGGCTGATGCCTTGCTGTTTGTCTTCCATGCCGGGAATGGGTTGAACCCAGTCGCCAAGAATAGAGAGGGCCGGTGTAAGGGGTTCGGCCGGAATGGATGTTTGTTTCTTCTCGTTGCATGCTGTCAAGCCTGCAACGGCCAACAGGATAAAAAGTTTTTTCATGTGCATTTGTTTTTGCGATTCGGTCACAAATATACTGATTCTCGAAATATCACAGATGTAAAACCAGGCTTTAAATATTTTTTCTTGATATAAATCAATGGCGTATTTACCCATTGTCTAATTTTACAAAATCAGTACGCATCCGGCTTAAGGTTTCAGGACGTACTCCGATGTATGAGGCGATATCTTTTTGACTGATTCTGTTTAATATGTGGGGAACTTTTTGAATCAATGTGTTGTAACGTTGCCAAGGAGAATCGCACGCCGCAGAAACAAATTTTTGCAGGAATGCATAAGCCAACGTGTCTGATAGATGGTATTCGGATTCTTGCTGAAAAAGGTCGGTTACCTTGGACATAGAGACTTGTAATACTACCGAAGCTTCCAACGCCTGTACGCTGAACATCGCAGGTTGCTTTATGCGGGCAGGAATGTAACACCCAATCAGGTCATTCTCGAAGGCAAAGGAGAGAATACGTTCATTGCCTTTATAATCTTGGTGCGTGTATTTGAACGCGCCTCGTTTTATTAACGCCAGTTGGTCGTTGTATTCATCTTTTTTTACCATGTATTCCCCTCGGTGATATACCGTGCGTTCTCCGTGGGTAAGCACAAGTTGTGTCAGGAGCTTGTATGCGCAGAATTGTGAAGTAAGTCCCAGGTCTATCATTTCTATACGATAAAAATGTATTTTAAGAAGAGGAACAAATATACAATTTTTCCAGTGATATAGGGTATGATATGTCAGTAAGTTGCGGTTTGATACTTGGCAAAATGCTTGTCTTTTGATGGAATATGGTTAAAAAATACTTTTTACGCCTTTGTGTGTGACATTTTAGCTTATATTTGACATTGTCTTAGTATGGATATATTATGCTCATCAGATTGGACATCAATTATTTATTTAAAATCTACAATTATGAAAAGTGTACAACAAATTGTCCTTTTATTGGGAATGGTTCTGGCAACAGCCGTTTCGGCACAGACCAAAATGTCGGATAAAGAAATGTTTGACAACGGTTATGTATTGACTTCAAAGGATATACGGTTTGCACCGATACCGGATAGAGGTGATAATAATAAAATCAGTTTGTATAGTATTATGAATAAAGGGACGGAAACAATAGTTACTTTTGTTCAGCCTATTTACTTTGATTCGCAGTGGGTGTCTTATGGTTATGGTTTTCAGATAAGAGACCGGAAAAGCGGAGATATTTATAAAGTTCGCGGTTATGAAGGGGATTTGCCTATGAACCGTTTATTGATAGTGAAAGGATGTAATCAAAAAAACATACTTATATCATTGCGATTTCCTAGGTTGAAGAATCGTGTAAAAGTGGTTGATATCATCGAAACACCACACGAGAAAGATTTAATTCCGTCGAATAATAATGGGATAAGATTTAAGGCATTGGGAATAAAAGTAAAGGATTACAAGAAAAAGGAATTGCGGCAAGGACGCATTTATGAATGAGCATCCGGATATTTTTGTGTCGGCCCATTGGATTGTTTTTCCGATGGGCCGAATTTAAAACTGATGGTATTGTAATGCTGAAAACGCATATGCTTTAATTTTTATGTTTATCTTTACCGGTCGTAAGGGTGTCTGCTTAATCTTGCCTTGGGCATATGAGGGAAGTGCACCAGTCTTTGTCGTTAAATAAAGAAAGATATGCAAGTGAAAAAGAGATTGGAGTCGCTGGATGTGCTTCGTGGATTTGATTTGTTTTTTTTGGTGGCTTTAGGCCCGTTCATGGGTTCGTTGGCCTCAGTTGTCGATGTAGAGTGGTTGAACAAAGGCATGTGGATTTTTCGCCATGTGGGGTGGGAGGGATTTTCTCCGTGGGATCTGATTATGCCTTTATTCCTCTTTATGTCGGGAGCTTCTATGCCGTTTGCTTTGTCGCGTTATAGGAAAGATCCGAACAAGCGTCCTTTGGTTTTGCGGATACTGAAGCGCGTGGCATTGCTTTGGATATTCGGTATGATTTGCCAGGGAAACTTGTTGACGCTCGATCCGGATCGCTTTTACTTATACACCAACACATTGCAGGCTATTGCCGTAGGTTATTTAATAACCGCACTCTTTTTCCTGTTTACACGCATACGTACGCAAGTTATATCGGCTGTGTTGTTGCTTCTTTTGTATTGGGTTGCGATGCAGTTTATTACCGTGGACGGTTATGGTGGTGGATGTTATACGCCGGACGGGAACTTGGCTGAATGGATAGACCGGACGGTACTTGGTCGTTTTAGAGATGGTGCACAGGTGGTAGACGGACAGGTGGTGATAGCCGAATGGTATCACTATACCTGGATTCTGAGTAGCCTGAATTTTGGTGTGACGGTGATGACGGGATTGTTTGCCGGCTATATAGCCAAACATTCAATGAGTGATGTGCGCAAGTTGCAATACTACTTCGGACTAGGTGCGGCGATGATAGCAGCAGGTTGGTTGTGGAGCTTTCAAATGCCCATTATCAAGACTATTTGGACCAGTTCGATGGTGCTGTTCAGCAGTGGTTTATGCTTCGTGCTTTTGGGCCTGTTTTACTATTGGATTGACTATCGTGGTCATCGTCGCGGGCTGACGTGGTTAAAGGTCTACGGTATGAATTCCATAACAGCCTATATGTTGGCAGGAGTAGTTAATTTTCGCTGTATACCCCGTTCGCTTTTCTATGGATTGGAGCAATATTTGGGAGATTATTATTCGGTTCTGATTAATTTCAGTCAGATAGCCATTATTTATCTGATACTCCATGTACTTTATAAGAAGAAAATTTTCCTGAAAGTATAGCTCGGAGATAGAGCATAAATGCTATGATTAGCCTTAATATGCCATTTACAGAACAAAAAAAGAGGTTTTCGTTTTGCTTATATAAAATAAATGACTACTTTTGCACTCGCAAACGGATATAAGCGGTGCCATAGCTCAGTTGGTAGAGCAAAGGACTGAAAATCCTTGTGTCCCCGGT
>CABSGW010000221.1 GCA_902477365.1 uncultured Prevotellaceae bacterium | reverse complement strand
ACCATATTTTTGGGCGAGGGTGATCCATTCGTTACATCCTTTTATGCCTCCATGAAGAGATGGTTTAAGGATAATAAAGTGTGGTTGTATAAAAGCCATCAACTCCTCTTTTTGTTTCAAGGTGTTTATACCAATCAATTCTTCATCCAAGGCTATGGGTATAGGGCTTTCGGTCTGAAGTTTTCTCATTTCTTCCCATTGACCGGCCTTTATGGGCTGCTCTATGGAGTGGATACCCAATTGGGCCAGTTTTTCCAGTTTAGACAATGCATCTGTGGGTGAAAAAGCTCCGTTTGCGTCCACTCTGAGGGTAACATCCTGCTCGGAAAATGATGAACGGATATAGCGTAGAAGTGCCAGTTCCTGATCAAAATCAATTGCCCCAATCTTTAACTTTATGCAGGTGAAACCCTTGTTCAGTTTCTCTTGTATCCTGTGATACATTTCGTCGTAATCGCCCATCCATACAAGTCCATTGATAGGGATGCCAACCTCTCCTCTACTAAAACTCGTATCGTAAAATCGTAAACTTTGATTCTGGAAGTGCAATAAAGCGGTTTCCAGACCGAATAACATGGAAGGATAGTTTTCGAATAGTTCGAAGTCGATTACACCTGTTTGGGTGAAATGGTGACACAGCCTTTCTAGTTCTGCCTGATAAGTTCCGGGGCAAGCGTCGCAACTGAGATCCGGCAAAGGGGCACATTCACCCATTCCAGGTTTCATTTCCGGATGTTCGGGAGACGTGATGTATAGAAACCATGAATGTCTTTCATGGTAAACGCCCCGTGACGTACCGGCTGGTTGGATGAAATGGAATGTTCTCGGTTCTATGTGGATGTCGTACTTCATCAATTAGGGTAGCTTGGGAAATTTCTTGAAGTCGGGTTTTCGTTTTTCCAGAAAAGCTTGTCCGCCCTCATGTGCTTCGTCCAACATGTAATAGAGCATCGTAGCGTCACCAGCCAATTCTTGAATACCGGCTTGTCCATCCAGCTCTGCATTTAATCCGGCTTTGATCATGCGTAAAGCTAATGGAGAGTATTCCATCATTTGCTGTGCCCATTCCACTACTTCATCTTCTAACTGCTGAAAAGGAACTACTTTATTTACCATTCCCATTCTTTCGGCTTCGGTTGCAGAATATTGCCTACACATAAACCATATTTCCCGAGCCTTTTTCTGACCAACGATGCGTGCCAGATAAGAAGCACCGAAACCAGCGTCAAAAGAACCGACCTTAGGACCTGTTTGACCAAAGATTGCATTCTCACTGGCGATGGTCAAGTCACACATTAAATGTAACACATGGCCGCCACCGATTGCATAACCGTTTACCATAGCAATGACCGGCTTGGGAAGGGAGCGGATTTGTTTTTGTACTTCCAATACATTCAGGCGAGGCACTCCGTCACCACCCACATATCCTCCTTTTCCTTTTACATGCATGTCGCCTCCGGCACAGAATGCTTTATCGCCGGCCCCAGTCAGCACAACAATAGCAATGTCCGATGCCTCTCGGCAATGCCTCAATGCATCTCCCATTTCCATGATGGTTAGTGGGGTGAATGCGTTACGATAACGTGGCCGGTTAATCGTGATACGGGCAATCCCTTCGTACTTGTCGAAGAGAATTTCTTCATAACTTTTTATGGTTGACCAATTTCTGTTCATAGGTAGTATTTTTTATTTGGATGTGAATACTTCTAATAAGATAGGATGTTCCGCTGTTGGTGAGAACCAAACGGAAAGTGCCTCATGGAGTGTGGTATAATTGTCGGCCGTTAAATAAGTAAGGTGGTGTACTTCAGCTATGCCTTTTGCGGTGGTCTGATGGGCAGCTGCGATGTAATTGTCCCGTGCCGGCGATTCATGTAAACCGGGTAGGTGATGGAATATGCGTCCTCCTCCGTTATTGAACAATAGAATACGTAAATTATTCCTCAAGTTACTGTTCCACAAAGCATTTTGATCATAAAAGAAACTTAAATCGCCAATGAGGCATAGTACCATGCAGGAAGCGTTTCCTACAGCATAGCCAACAGCGGTTGATAAAGATCCTTCAATGCCATTTACTCCTCTGTTACAATAAACAGGACAGGGAATAGGTTGTCTTAGGTGGACCGCATTTCTAACAACACTACTGTTGGCCAGATGTAACACATGTTTTGGGGTGATGGAAAGACCGATCTGCTGCATTACACCTGCGTCACAAAATTCAATCGGGGTATCTAACGGTTTTGCCGCTTTCAGCAGTTGCTGTTTGAAGCGAAGAAGTGTCTCTTTACCATTTTCGTTGCATAGTTGCGGGACTAATTGGGTCAAGAAATCCACCAATGTTGTCTCAATGATGGCAGTTGTTTGGCAGAAAGTATCGCATATTCCACTTTCTTCACTGATACGGATAAGGTGCTTAACGTTTTGTTTTCTTAAGTTATTTTTCAACTGTTTGTGGACAAGATTCCCTCCTGCATAAACTACAACGTCAGGTGTAAAAGTATCCGGATCGTTTTTCAACAATTGTTCAATCTGTGCAATACGGTCTGAAAAAGGCGTGTTACTGATTAATTCGGGGATTACGAATAGTTGGTGGGTATCATCCAATAGCTGAAGTGCTCTGGTATCAAACGGAAGCATCTGTCCTAACACTAAGACTGGAAATTGAGCCTGGCGAATGATTTGAGTGATTTCATTGGGTAAAGGCGTGTACAGTGCCGTGTATTTTTTTATGACACGTTCTTTGGACAGACAGTTTGTATGGAATGTAAAGAGAGGTTCTGAAATGGGAATATTAATGTGTACAGGTCCTTTGTCCCTGTCTGTTAGGGTTAGAAGTGCCTCATTGATGAGCCGGTTATTCCACCAGTGGTCTTCTTCTTGGGTGGGTTCGGTTAATTGTATCGCTTTCCGGGTATAAGGGTGTAGTGCATGGGGCTGATGCAACGTCTGTCCATCTTGCTGATCTATCCAGCACATCGGCCTGTCAGCCGAAAGAATGATCAAAGGAATGTGCTGATAATAGGCCTCGGCAACAGCGGGAAGTGTGTTTAGTAAGGCCGATCCTGATGTAACGCAAACAGCAACGGGACGTTCTATGGCTTGGCTTAAACCTATTGCAAAAAAAGCAGCACTACGTTCGTCGGTTACAGGATAGCACTGAAATGCCGGGTCAACATGAAAGTTGTGTACCAGAATGCCATTGCGCGATCCGGGACAAACAATCACGTGTCGTATGTTGTACTCCAAAAGTAAACTCGTAAGTTGGTTCACATGCTGTTTATCACAATACATACCGGCTTTTTTATTTAGTGAGTAAGTTACGCATTATGCACATTTTATTTTGTGTTTCCGTCCACTCTGATTCCACATTACTTTGTGACAGTATTCCGCCTCCTGCATATAACCGATAAAGGCCTGTGCATAGTTGCATACAACGTAAAGATACATAAAAATTAGTGGATTGAGGGGTATGCATACCCATAAATCCGGCGTAATAGCGACGCGGGGTACATTCATTATTTGCGATAAACAATTTAGCTTCTTCTTTAGGGAGTCCACAAACGGCAGGCGT
>CABSGW010000220.1 GCA_902477365.1 uncultured Prevotellaceae bacterium | reverse complement strand
CTTACTCCATTCACTCCAAACGGCTGGACACGACGAGAACTCTTTGACCGGAATTATAGTGAAACACGCAACCCGGAAATACCTAGCGCCATTATCGAAACCCTGTCACACCAGAACTTCAGCGACATGCGCCTGGGACACGATCCTAATTTTAAGTTCGCATTGGCACGGGCTTTATATAAATCCGTCCTCAAATTTACAGCATTCCAACACGAGAAAGACTATGTGGTCCAACCACTTCCTGTGACAGACTTCTATGTTACATTTGACGGATTAGAAAGCGTACTTCTTAGCTGGAGTCCCCAGATAGACTCTTTAGAGCTAACGGCCGTTCCCAGTGGATATATTGTATATACTAAAATAAATGATAGTGATTTTGACAATGGAACTTATATCAAAAACAAAACAACATTCCGTAAGCCTATTATACCAGGGGTTCAATATAGCTTTAAGGTTACGGCTGTCAATGAAGGAGGTGAAAGTTTTCCGTCAGAAATACTAACAGCATACAAAGATTTTCAAAGCAAACATACGATACTTATAGTAAATGGGTTTAACCGCTTGTCAGGGCCAGCTCCTGTCTGCACGCCTGACAGCGTAGGTTTTGACCTACATAAGGATATTGGAGTGCCCTACATACAAACAACAGGATACTGTGGTTTTCAATCCATTTTCAATCCAACAGCTAAAGGGAAGGAAGATTATGAAAACGCCGGATACAGTGGTAGTGAGTTGGAAGGAAAATGTATAGCCGGTAATACATTTGACTATCCCTACTTGCATGGAACAGCACTGCGTAATTTTAAAGGAGTATCCTATGTATCATGTAACAAAAGTGTACTCGAGAAGGGCATTATTCCCCTTTCTCCATACAAGGTGATCGATCTCATTTTAGGGTTGGAAAAAGAAGTGTCTTACAATATAAAATCATACAAGACATTTTCAAACTCATTGCAAAAAAGCTTAACTCAATACTGCATGAATGGAGGTAACTTGCTTGTTAGTGGTTCATACATCGCCAGTGATATGAAAAAACCTGAAGAACGAAACTTCACAGCGAATGTCCTCAAATACCAATATGCAGGAACAGCAAGGCAAGATACAACCGGACATGTGAGTGGCTTGAACTTAACAATCCCCATCACTAGGCAGTTCAACAACAAACAATATGCCGCGGTTGATCCCGATTGTATTCTTCCCGTAGCACCTGCTTTTTCAGCATTTTTATATGGCGATGGCAGTCCGGCAGGTATAGCCTATCATGGCAAGACCTACAACGCTATTTGTCTTGGGTTTCCATTTGAATGTATCTCAAGCAAAACTTTACGTGTGCAAGTAATGCACAGTATTATGCAATTCCTACTAACAAAATAACCATTATTAAACACAATCATTATGATGTACAAAATTCAACTAAACGCGAGTGGAACTCACACTCTAAACGTTTCGAGTGAGCATTTAGAGACAATTCGCCGGTATGCCCTATTTAAAGATCTGATAGACAGCAATGGCTATGTAGAAGAGACGGTCCTTAACAAGTTGAAATTGAACATACGCGCACTGATAGATGCCGACCCTCAAGAAAACAAGGAGTTATTGACATTATGTAATGATGTGGTTTATCACAAAAAGATGAAAGCATTCGGGCTGCACCAACTTATTCTCCTTTACATTAATTGGGCTAACCAACTTATTGAAGAATAAATACACAGATGAAAGAACTGAAACTCACCGACTGGTTGCCAACCACAAAAAAAGAAGTAGAACTACGCGGATGGGATGAACTCGATGTTATCCTGTTTAGTGGAGATGCCTACATTGACCATCCGTCATTCGGAGCAGCCGTCATCGGACGGATTATCGAAAATGCCGGATGGAGGGTTGCTATTGTTCCGCAACCCGACTGGCATGGAGATTTCAGAGATTTCAAGAAATTGGGACGCCCGCGATTGTTTTTCGGTATTGCCCCGGGATGTATGGACTCAATGGTGAACAAATACACGGCCAACAAACGCTTGCGGTCAGAAGATGCATACAGTCCCGACGGCCGTCACGATATGCGCCCGGAATACCCCACAATCACCTATACGCGCATTCTTAAGCAACTATATCCCGATACTCCTGTCGTATTAGGGGGGATCGAAGCATCGCTGCGTAGATTGTCGCATTATGATTACTGGCAAAACAAACTGCGCAAATGTATTCTTTGTGACAGTGGGGCAGACATGATTATTTACGGAATGGGCGAAAAGCCCATTCTGGAAATTTGTCATTCGTTAGAAAAACAATTAACAGTGCATGTCCAACAGGATTATATCACTACAGCCGATTTGCAGCAAGCTATTTCAGAACAGCCCATTCTTCAAACTGTCACCTTAGTACGTTCAAAAGAAATACCCGGAGGCATACAATCTTCAGACTTATTGCTTCATGCACATGAAGAGTGCTTGACTGACCCTAAAAAACAAGCCGAAAACTTTAGACACATAGAGGAAGAGTCGAACAAAATCAATGCTCAACGCATTTTACAACCGGTAGATGGTAACTATGTAGTTGTAACGCCTCCTTACCCTCCTCTTACAGAAACTGAACTGGATCATTCGTTTGATTTACCCTACACCAGACTACCTCATCCGAAATATAAGAACAAGCGCATTCCAGCCTATGAGATGATAAAATTTTCGGTAAATATCCATCGAGGATGTTTCGGGGGATGCGCCTTTTGCACGATTTCGGCTCATCAGGGAAAATTTATTGTCAGCCGTAGCAAAGAAAGCATCGTGAAGGAAGTAGAGGCCATCACCCAAATGCCTGACTTCAAAGGCTATTTGTCCGACTTGGGAGGACCATCGGCCAATATGTATAAAATGGCTGGTAAAAACATAGAACTATGCAAACGGTGTAAGCGTCCGTCTTGTATCCATCCCGCCATTTGTTCGAATTTAAATGCAGATCACCGTCCCTTGCTGGACATCTATCGAACCGTAGACTCCCTTCCAGGCATCAAAAAAAGTTTTATAGGTAGTGGAGTACGTTACGACCTGTTGCTGCATGACATGAAAGACAATGCCGTCAACGAAGGAACCAAACAGTATACGCGGGAACTCATTACACGACATGTAAGTGGTCGCCTAAAAATTGCTCCAGAACACACAAACACTCAGGTGCTTCACCTTATGCGTAAACCTCCGTTTGAGCAATTCTATCAATTTAAAAAGGTATTTGAACAAATCAATAAAGAAGCAAAACTTAACCAACAGCTCATTCCCTACTTCATCAGCAGCCATCCCGGATGTTCGGCCGAGGATATGGCCGAACTGGCTGTTCTTACAAAAGATTTGAACTTCCATCTTGAGCAAGTGCAAGACTTCACCCCAACGCCGATGACGGTAAGCACCGAAGCATGGTATACGGGCTATCATCCCTATACGCTTAAGCCTGTGTTTAGTGCCAAACTGCCCCACGAAAAGTTAAAACAGCGTATGTTCTTTTTCTGGTATAAGCCGGAAGAACATGCCCGTATTGCAGCCGAATTAAAGAAAATGGGCAGAACAGATCTCTTAAAAAAACTCTATCCAGCACATAGCAAAGACAA
>CABSGW010000219.1 GCA_902477365.1 uncultured Prevotellaceae bacterium | reverse complement strand
TGTTGTCTGGCTGTCTACCGAATTGTCGTATCCGATGACGATATTCTTGTGACGGTCTACGTTTGTGTCTGTCGGTGCGAGTGTATTGCCCTGTCCGATGGCGAACCCGTTATCACCGCCTACGGTGTTAGTCGCTCCTTCAAGTGATGGCGCATAGGTGATGGGGGGATTCTTGATGTCATCCTTGTAGGCAAGTTCTTTCACAGTATCCCATGATGCTCCGTTGAAAGCTCCCTGTGCATGTACAATAGACATGCTGTTTTTTGATAATCCCAATGCGTTTACCCTTCCGCCGGTTGAATCCCGATAGGTGTCAAAAACAAGGAAATCCATATATCCGCTTGCCAATGGAGCCAATGCACTTCGGAAAAAGGCTTTTATGGCCATTTTCGTAGAGATACCGGTTGTATTCGGTACTACAGTCCGAAGGTCTTTTGCATCCAGTGTATCACATGCATAGTAGGTGGGTTTATCTGTCACTTCATCCCAACTAGGCCATCTTACCTGCGGAGCAATGGCATCCAATTTCAGCATATTCTTCCAATCGCTGGATATATCAGTGATGCTATCCACATTGTGGTTATGTGCGCTTGGAGTAAACGTACTGGGCTTACCTGTAATAGCGCTCCATGCCATTGAAGTCGGGATATCTATCTTCCTAGCAAGTTCCAGTCTTGACCAAGTTGACCTATCATCACTGTTTGGACCGCACATAATCCACGCCCTTGGGTTCGTTTTTTTCTTACTAACACCAATTGCGGTCGCATAAGGCACGTCGCTCCAACTATAGGCATTCATTAAAATCCAGTCAGCATATGCAGTGTCTTCATCTGCCTTGTCTTCAGGTGGATTGGCACGCATCATATTTAATTTAAGGGCATTAGTTCCCACGTAATTAGGCGGTTTCACGCCCCCTGATCCGGAATATTTGCCAACGATATAGTCGTGAGTATGCGTAGCAGGGGTAAACGTTGTAGGCTTGCCTGTCACTTCCGACCATGTCGGCCAACGAATCATCTGTTGTAAAGCACTTACCTGTAACATCTCTCTCCAATCAGAGTGCAGGTTCGAGATTTGAGCCAATGTGTGTGTATGACCGGATGGAGATGCCCCGATGAGAGCAGGTGTTATATTGATGGTTTTTGCAGTCACACCGTTGTAGGTCCACTGGCTTGTACCTTCCACCGTTCCACCATTGGCTTTGATTATCAGGTTCGTTTTTCCTGTAACCTCACTGATTGTCGGCCACCGCGTCATGGGTGCGTTCGGCTCACCCTGTAACAGGGTTTTCCAGGTTGCATTCATATTCGTGATATTGGCCAACAAAAGGTCTTTAAAGAATGCAACCCGCATTGGTTCACTCCATTCTGTTTGATTATCTCTTCGGCCTCTCAAGTACATGGAAAGTGGGACATTTTTAGTGGTCGAACTCTGCGTACCGCTCCACTCCATAATAAGCTGCGAACTACCAACTCCGTTCAGTGTAAGTACATTGCCATACGTCACGGCCCACCCGTTGTTGTAAGCCTCGGCTGTTGATATTCCTTCCGGATAGGTACTTGCCAAGGCGGATGCCGCAACCCTTCCCAAACTTTTTAATGTTTCTGTTGTTTCCGCAGTAACAGCATGCGTATTGACCTTTATATTACGGTCAGGGGTTGTTGTAGGTTCTACCGAGTATTGTTCCTTATTTTGATAGATATAAGATGTTTTTTCAGTATAGATCTTAAAATCTATCACTCCTTTGCTCGTCTTAAAATAATAATGCCCTCCACCACGAAAATAGATAAAATGATAATATTTATTATCTAATCCACCACCAGTTGAATTAAACATGCTAGCAATAGGATTCTCATTACAGTATGCATGGGCATAATGCAAGACTTCTTTTAGTTTCAAGTCTCCATTCCGTCCCAATCCCGACAAAACGACATCCAAACAACATCTGAAACCATTGGTATGTGTGGCCCATGACGGTTTATATCCTGCAAGGATATTCCAGAAAGTAAACCTGCATGGCTGGCTTCCTGAAATATTAAACCCGACCGGATAGTAAGTATCCCTGTCATATTTTTCATCTCGTAGGTCTATATAATTCCCATAACTCACAGTATTCAAGAACCGGGTTATATTGTCAGCCTGAGTGATGGATATGCCATAGGGTTTTCCTTTGTAAAGAATTTCCTGCGTATCGGTTGAGAATCCTATATCTCCTCCCATCCTGTTGGTATTAATGGCTGATTTGGTTCCCGTCACATGGCGTACCTGTTCGCTACCTCCCGTAATGCCAAGAGGCATTATCTGCATGTTTTCCGGAGGAACATCGGAAGTGTCAGCTTCCAATGTTCCTGCATCTTGTGTATTTCCCGGCTGCGAACTGCCTAATCCGAATACACCAAGAAAGTCGTCAACACTTACGGGTATTTCCCGCCCATTTATTCTCTCTTCCATATCCAAAATCTATTTTAGGTAGCAGAATACCATTTTGAAAGGTTCTCCAGTGTATCTACCTTGTTCAGTTTCGACACTTGTGCCGCACTCATCAATCCGGGAGCGGATGTGCTGGCTACAGGAACTGTTACATCAGCCGCAGATCCGTCCGTCTTGGTAAATTTCATTTTACCTGTGGAAGCCTCCCATGCAGCGGCTTTGAATGAAGCATTCAGTTTCTTTACAAAGTCGGCACTCATCAATCCGTTTGCCGTAGTGGTTGCAGTAGGAATGGTCAATGTAGTCTTTGTACCGTCCTGTAAAGTCACATTAAATGTTCCCGGGGCGGTAAAGGTTACAGTCTTGACCAATTTCTGTACCATATCGTTCAGCACTTTTCCCTGATTGGCAGAAAGTGCGGCTGTTTTTGAGGTGCTGGTCAACAAGTCAAGCACTGTGATGTTTTCGGATATATTTACCATAACTCCACCACGGCTTCCTCCTCCAAAACGCCATATCAGTCCGCCTTCCGAATACTCTTCCTCCTTAGAAAAAAGACTGACATACAAGATTTATAAGGCACACGATCTTCATTCATATAATACTCGGAAGAAGTATAAGGAGTATCCGCACCTTCCGGAACTGTCCACGACTCATAATACCCCCCATTGCTGTTAACAAGTACAAAGCATTTTATTTTTTCTGTGGTACCACTCTTATAGGCTGTTACATATTCCACGTGATCGCCCTTCTCCCACACACGCTTACCACTATTCGGAGCATTTTCCGTAACATCCCTCGGACTATATACAGCATCTTTGCTTTGCGCATAGAAGAACGCTATATCTTCCACCGATCCCGGGATCTGGCTCACCGGCACACGCCCGGTATCGTCTAGCGAGGCCAGTCCCCCGGCTTTTCCTTTGGTGTTTTTAAAGGCGGTAAGATCGGTCTCCGTCTTGTTTATTTTAGTTACATGGTCTTTGCTCATGGCACCGTTTGCCGTCGTGGTAGCAAGTGGAATGGTTGCCGTAACAGTCTTACCATCATTCAGCGTCAGTGTTGCCACATTGCCCGAAAAACTCAGTCCCTTGGCAGCCTTGTTCAACAGGGCTACCTGTTCCTTACTCATCGCTCCATTAGCTGAAGCTGTTGCCACTGGAATAGAAACAGTAGGCG
>CABSGW010000218.1 GCA_902477365.1 uncultured Prevotellaceae bacterium | reverse complement strand
CAGCATGAGCAGCAGCCTGCTCGTGACGTACTAAAATATGGTTTAATTGAGAATCTCTATATTGATACAATGCATCATATACGGGCATGATGGCGCCTCCCGGATAACCAAATAATGTAGTAACCCCTTCATCTATCAACGAACGCATCAAGATTTCGGCACCTGTTATTTTACCTTTTGCCATATGTCTTTATTCCTTATTTAGTCATTAATAATACGGACACCACCCTTGTCGGCCGAACTCACCATAGATGCATAAGCTTTTAATGCTTTCGACACGTTCCGTTGGCGTTTTAGCGGCACGATAGGGCGCGCTTCCAACTCTTCATCGCTCAGCTTTACCTGAATACTGCGGTTGGGAATGTCAATCTCTATAATGTCACCGTCTACGATTTTTCCGATGTTGCCTCCGGCAGCTGCTTCCGGCGAAATATGGCCGATACTCAGCCCGGAAGTACCTCCACTGAAACGTCCGTCGGTTATCAGGGCACATGCTTTGCCCAAGTGCATACTTTTAATGTAAGAAGTAGGATAAAGCATTTCTTGCATGCCCGGTCCGCCCTTAGGACCTTCGTGAGTGATGACAACGACGTCGCCGGCCACTACTTCTCCTCCCAAAATACCCTCGCAGGCTGCTTCTTGAGAGTCGAACACCTTGGCGGGACCCGAGAATTTCCACAGGTTTTCATCAACACCAGCCGTCTTAACCACACAACCGTCTTCAGCTATGTTGCCGAACAACACAGCCAATCCTCCGTCTTTGCTGTAGGCATGGGCTATATCGCGGATGCATCCATCCGTCCGGTCACGATCCAAACTTTCCCAACGCGTTTGCTGCGACCCCATTGTGGTTGTAAATTTACCTCCGGGCGCACTGTGGTAAATGCGGTCGGCTTCAGGGTCAAGCGTTTCGTTGGTGATGGCGTATTTTATTAAATCTTCTTCTAATGTCTGTCCGTTCACGCGCATGGTTGTCACATCCAGCAGTCCGCCTTTGGCCAGTTCGTTCAAGATTCCCAAGATGCCACCGGCACGGTTACATTCCTGAATGGAATACTTTTGTGTATTGGGAGCCAGCTTGCACAGACAGGGAACTTTGCGACTCAACGCGTCAATGTCTTTCATCTGAAAATCCACCTCTGCCTCGTGGGCAACGGCCAACAGGTGCAGAATGGTATTACTGGAACCACCCATTGCTATATCTAACGACATGGCGTTCAGGAATGCCTGGCGGGTGGCAATGCTTCGGGGAAGCACACTATCGTCTCCCTCTTCGTAATATTTATAGGCATTCCGTACAATCAGTGCGGCTGCGTCTTTGAACAACTGGATACGGTTGGCATGGCTGGCCAAAATCGTTCCGTTTCCGGGTAAGGACAATCCGATGGCCTCGGTCAACGAGTTCATGGAATTTGCCGTAAACATTCCCGAGCAGGAACCACAACCCGGACAAGCATGTTGTTCGATCTGGTCCAATTCCTCTTGCGACACCGAAGGATCGGCACCTTTGACCATCGCTGTGATCAAATCAATATTTTCACCTTTCCATTTACCGGCTTCCATCGGACCTCCCGACACAAATACGGTCGGAATATTCAGCCGCATAGCAGCCATCAGCATACCCGGAGTGATTTTGTCACAGTTACTGATACATACCAACGCATCGGCTTTGTGCGCATTGACCATATATTCCACGCTGTCGGCTATAATATCACGGCTAGGCAATGAATAGAGCATTCCGTCGTGTCCCATGGCAATACCGTCGTCAATGGCTATTGTATTAAATTCAGCCGCAAAACATCCCAGTTTTTCAATCTCAGCTTTCACCAGCTGTCCCACTTCGTGCAGGTGTGTATGACCTGGAACAAACTGTGTAAACGAATTGGCAATTGCGATAATAGGTTTTCCAAACTGCTCGCGTTTCATGCCGTTTGCCACCCACAGGGCACGTGCTCCTGCCATGCGGCGTCCTTCCGTGCTGAATGCACTGCGTAACTGTTTTTTCATATCAATTTTCTCTTTATACGGGCTTAGCACCCTCACTGAATTGGCAAAAATACCTATTTTTTATTCAAGATGCAAGTGAATGTGTGCTTTTTTCCTCATATTCCCTTGTCCTTTGTCATATTATGCACACATCCGTCTTTTTTGTTTCATTCGTGTACTTGTAACGGGGTTTTACATGTAGAAATGTCCAAACAAAAATGCAAAAACACCAAGTTATCAACTTAAAGTCCCATGAAGTATCTTCCGACACTATTAGCTGAAAGCCTTGCGCTCGATGTATCCTGAAAACGACATGCCCATCTCGGTAATCCTTTCTGGGCAGTACGTTTGAACCAGAAGCCCAGCAAAGTTTTAGCGATTCACGCGCTTAATAAAATGATGAAACCTGTACTGACTTTTCCTCTTTATTCTTTTTAAAGTAAGATTCTCTGAATTGTGACGAAAAAGTAGTATCTTTGCTCATTATTTTATTATCACTCATTTTTAAAAGACAAACTTCCGATGGAAAACCTACAAAACAACAAATATATTACAGTTGCTTACTCGCTGTATGCTGACAACGCAGAAGGTATTCATGAATTGATTGAACAAGCACCGGCGGAACACCCTTTTCAATTTATCTCGGGAATGGGCATTACACTGGATGCTTTCGAAGCATTGATTGCCCCACTCGAAAAAGGTGAAAAATTTGACTTTACACTCCCCGTAGCCGATGCTTATGGAGAGTATGAACAAGAGCATGTATTGGAACTGGACAAGGCCATTTTCAGTGTAAACGGGCGTTTTGACAAAGATAATATTTACCCGGGTAATGTGGTGCCCTTGATGAACGATGACGGCAACCGCTTTAACGGTACCATTGTTGAAGTAAAGGAAAACACGGTAATCATCGACCTGAACCACCCGTTGGCAGGAAAGGCACTGCACTTTGTGGGTTCGGTGGTTGAATCGAGACAAGCTACCAACGAAGAGATACAAGGTCTTATCAACCGGATGAGCGGTGGTGGTTGTAACTGTAGCGGTTGCGAAGGAGGCTGTGGCGACGGATGCGGGGATGATTGCAACTGTGAAGGCGACAACCAGTGTGGGTGCGGACATCATTAATCCTATTAAATTAGAATCAGGGCATGAACACATTCGGGAACATATTCCGGGTGACCACATTCGGCGAGAGCCATGGTCCGGGTGTGGGAGGAATATTAGACGGTTTTCCTGCCGGTATCGAGATTGATTTGGACTTTGTTCAACAGGAGTTGGACAGGCGGCGTCCGGGGCAGAGCCGTATAACGACACCACCCAAGGAGGCCGATCGGGTTGAAATTCTCTCCGGCCTGTTTGAAGGTAAAAGTACAGGATGTCCCATTGGTTTTTTGGTTCGTAACGAAAACCAGCACTCTAATGATTACGATAACCTGCGGCACCTGTATCGTCCATCGCACGCCGACTATACGTATAGCTGCAAATACGGGGTAAGAGATCACCGTGGAGGGGGGCGTTCTTCGGCACGCGAAACCATAGCCCGATGTGTGGGAGGCGCATTTGCCAAATTGGCATTGAGGCAATTGGGACTAGCGCATACTGATAGCAGGTCTGATACTGCTCC
>CABSGW010000217.1 GCA_902477365.1 uncultured Prevotellaceae bacterium | reverse complement strand
CCCGCCATAATCCGGGTTGGAAGAAACATTAAATAAAAGAGTAACATGTTAGTAACCTATCGTAATGTAAAAATAGACCGCGATGATCAGAATATCCTTGATCAGGTCGATTTCCGTATAGATGAAGGAGAGTTTATTTACCTGACAGGACGTGTGGGATCGGGTAAAAGTTCCATTTTGCAAACATTATATGGAGAATTGGAATTGGTATCCGGTGAAGCAAATGTACTAGGTTATAATATGTTGAAGATGAAACGGAAGCATATTCCTGATTTGAGGAAACAATTAGGAGTTGTATTCCAAGACTTTCAGTTGCTGACAGACCGGACAATTTATAAAAACTTGGCATTTGTGCTAAAGGCCACAGGCTGGAAGAAGAAATCTGATATTGATGCAAGAATACAAGAAGTGCTAGAAGCTGTGGATCTGGTTTCAAAGAAAGAGAGTTATCCGCACGAATTATCGGGAGGGGAACAACAACGGGTTTCCATTGCTAGAGCCATCTTGAATCACCCGAAAATTATCATCGCTGATGAACCTACGGGTAATTTGGATCGAGAAACCGGTAAGTATATCGTTAGCCTGTTGAGAACAATTAGTGAGAAAGGGACGGCTATTGTGATGAGTACGCACAATTTAGATTTACTTCAACAGTATCCCGGTATTGTGTACAGATGTGAAGAGGGAAGTTTAAAAGAAGTGACACACGAATACAATGCTCCGATAGAATTAAAAGAGGAAGATGTAGAGATTATAAATTAAAATAATATATCGATGAAAGTAATGAAATTCGGCGGAACCTCAGTAGGTACTCCGCAACGCATGAAAGAAGTTACCCAACTTGTAAATGATGGAAGCAAGAAGGTGATCGTATTGTCTGCGATGTCTGGTACAACCAATACGTTGGTGGAGATTTCTGATTATCTGTATAAAGGAAATCCGGAAGGTGCTAATAACGTGTTGAAGCAACTGGAATTGAAATACAAAAGTCATGTAAAAGAGTTGTATGCCACCGAAAAATATGCAGCAGAGACACTAGCTGTTCTTAATGATATATTTAAGCACCTACGTTCTTTCACGAAAAAGGATTTTACGGTTGATGATGAAAAGGAAGTATTGGCACAAGGAGAGATGATGAGTACCAATATGGTGACTAACTATATGAAAGAATGTGGAATTAATGTTACTTTGCTACCGGCCTTGGAATATATGCGTACAGACACCAATGGTGAGCCAGACTTCCTTTATATTAAAGAGCATTTAAGCCAATTACTAGCGGCAAATCCCAATCATGATATTTATATTACACAAGGATTCATCTGCCGAAATACGGAAGGAAAGGTAGATAATTTACAACGTGGGGGGTCTGACTATACTGCTTCGTTGATAGGTGCGGCATTGAATGCGGACGAAATACAGATATGGACAGACATTGATGGCATGCATAATAACGATCCTCGATTTGTAGAAAAGACATCACCGGTAAGACAGTTGAATTTTGAAGAAGCTGCCGAATTAGCCTATTTCGGTGCAAAAATTCTACATCCAACTTGTGTGCAGCCTGCTAAGTTTTCGGGTGTTCCGGTACGTTTGCTTAATACGATGGATCCAACCGCTCCTGGTACCATCATCAACAACGAGATGGAAGAAGGTAAAATTAAAGCGGTTGCAGCAAAGGATAAGATTACTGCCATCAAGATAGTCTCTAGTCGTATGCTATTGGCAACAGGTTTTTTACGGAAGGTGTTTGAGATCTTTGAAAGCTATAAGACAAGTATTGATATGGTTACGACTTCAGAGGTTGGCGTATCAATGAGCATTGATAATACCGCTCACCTTGAATCAATTGTCAATGAACTAAAGAAATATGGAACATGCCTCGGTGTTGTCAGTCGAGGTAGATAGAGATATGTGCATTATCTGTGTAGCCGGTGATTTACGTTGGGGAAATGTTGGTTATGAAAGCTTAGTGACAGAAGCTATGGCTGATATACCTGTACGTATGATCGCCTATGGCGGTAGTAACCACAATATTTCGTTCTTAATAAAAGAGAGTGATAAAAAGCGGGCTCTACAAGCATTAAGCGATAAATTATTTACAAATTAAATAGTATAACGGTAATCTAAAATGTTCCCAATAGAAAAATTTCGCAACATTAAGACTCCATTTTATTATTACAATCCAGCGCTTCTAACTGAAACGCTGGATTGTATAAATCGGGAGATTGCTAGTGATGACCAGGTATACCATGTTCATTATGCAGTTAAAGCAAATTCAAATCCTGCTATACTTAAGATGATTGCAGCTGCAGGCTTAGGTGCAGATTGTGTGAGTGGAGGAGAAATTCAAGCAGCATTGGATGCCGGTTTCCCATCTCATAAAATTGTGTATGCCGGTGTAGGTAAGAGTGATTGGGAGATTGAGCTGGGATTGAATAGTGATATAGCTTGTTTTAATGTCGAGAGTCTACCCGAATTGCATGTTATCAACCAGCTGGCCAGTCAGATGGGATGTATTGCTCGAGTGGCATTCCGAATCAATCCGAATGTAGATGCACATACACATGTCAATATAACTACAGGGTTAGCCGAAAACAAGTTCGGTATCGCGATGGAAGACATGGTTACAGCCATACAAACAGCTAATGAGCTACCTGCCATCGAATATATAGGATTGCATTTTCATATCGGATCGCAAATTCTTGATTTAGCATGTTACCAAGCATTGTGCGACCGCATTAATGAGTTACAAGACAAATTGGATACATTAGGCATTCACACAAAAAGCATTAATGTCGGTGGAGGTTTAGGTATTGACTATCAGAATCCGGATAAGAATCCTATTCCCGATTTTAAAACCTATTTTGCTATCTTCCGTAATGGGTTAAAAGTGCGTTGTGGTCAACAGGTGCATTTCGAATTAGGACGTTCAGTCGTTGCGCAGTGTGGCAGTTTGATAAGTAAGGTACTTTATGTAAAGCAAACACAGACAAAGAGATTTCTCATTTTGGATGCCGGTTTTACAGATCTTATCAGACCTGCATTGTATGATGCCTACCATGCGATTGAGAACTTATCGGCAAATACGGCACCTGAATCATGCGAAGTATATGATGTAGTTGGCCCTATTTGTGAAAGCAGCGATGTTTTTGCAAAATCCGTTTGCCTACCCGTCTCTAAGAGAGGCGATTTGATAGCACTTCGTTCTGCTGGAGCTTATGGGGAAGTGATGGCATCTACTTATAATTGCAGGTCTCTACCCCAGGCATATATCGGAGATATGGAAGTATAGATCACAACTATACATATAGATTAAAAAGGCATCTAATTCTTAATGATTAGATGCCTTTTATTTTAAGAGGTCTTATTACTTGCTCAAAGCCTGAGCTACATCAACTGCACAAGCTACTGTGCAACCAACCATCGGGTTGTTACCGATACCTAAGAAACCCATCATTTCTACATGAGCAGGAACTGAGGATGAACCAGCGAATTGAGCGTCTGAGTGCATACGTCCCATTGTGTCGGTCATACCGTAAGATGCAGGACCTGCAGCCATATTGTCTGGGTGCAATGTACGACCTGTACCACCACCTGAAGCTACAGAGAAATAAGGTTTACCTGCCAATACGCGTTCTTTCTTGTAAGT
>CABSGW010000216.1 GCA_902477365.1 uncultured Prevotellaceae bacterium | reverse complement strand
GGGTTGATTAAAGATTTTTCCGTACAAAAAATAAGCCGGCCCGCCAAAAGACTCATGCCCGATACCCGCATTACCAAAATAGAACGGATGACCAGACGGGGTAAGTGTACGTATCTGATAAAGTGCCGTGCGCTGGATACCCGGCAACTGCGCAATACTTCCCCTGTCTCCGCCGTTATCCATTACGGCCTTCAGGTACATTGACAGGTAACGGTTCGTATATCCCCAATATGCCGGCCCTTCGTAACACACACCATCGGGTGCAAACAGTTTCAAACAATTAGGCATATATTTAGCCGCATTGGCCAAAATGGCATTAGCCTCTTGCGGATAGTCCTCGGCCACAGCCAATGCACCTAATACCATACCCGTATTGCACACCACATTCCAGTTTGTCTCACGCTTGGCCCAACTGTTAGGTCCTCCTTTTTCGTATTCACGCAACACACGATGAAGGGCATTCTTGTAAATACTGGCCCTGACCAGTTGTTTGGTAGCATGCGGCAACTCGGCAAAAAGCCAGTCATAGGCTATCGCTACGGCTGTCGTCATCTCAGCCGTGTCCAGATAATGAGCCGGATGCCAATCGGGAAAGTTGCATACCCACAACAAGGTTTGATTCACCGCATCCAAGTATTTTTGATCTCCATAAATGCGGTAAGCCAGCGCCAATGTTCCCAAACGATAAACATAAGCACGCGAAATGCCCAACATATTGCCATATTTATCCATCTGATATGGCAACTGCGGCAAATCCACAATAGAGTCGGCCTGCGCTTTCAGGTAAACAGCCAGTTCACCCGCTAAAGGGTCGTCTTTTATCAATTGCTTTACAGCCGAAGTCTCAGCATTGGTAAACAGCAACCGTGGATGGTCGGACAACCTGCAGGGTTGCACAGCCACATTACCGGGTTGTGGCAAGTTCTGTGCAAAAAGAGACCCGTAAAAAGAGTTCAAGACCACTGACAAAAAAAAACAGACGACTAATTTTTTCATTGTATTTTTCGACATATTAATTTTGTTATATTGTAAGTTTCGAAAGACATTCTTTCAAATATGATTTAAAGCGTTTTACCAGTTTACTGTATTTAGGGTTCCCCGCTACATTGTGGTTCTCTCCGAAATCGTTCCGATGATCAAACAACATTTCACCCACAATGTTACCCGTTTTGTCATGCCATTCGGCATAACTGTATTCCGGTGTCACTACGTTAACCCCTTTCCCCCACTGAATAAATGCATAATCACGATGTTTCTTTTTCAGGTTCTTAAGGGTAGGTAAAAAACTTTTCCCCTGAACAGTTGCGGGCAAAGGAATACCGCATGCTTCGCAAAGGGAAGGATAGATATCCACAAACTCGGCAATGCTCCTGGTAGTACCACGTCCGCCACCCGGCAGACTCACTAACAACGGCGCATGGGTTGATTGCCTCATCAGAGTATGTTTACCCCAAAAATCGTGTTCCCCCAAATGCCAACCGTGGTCGCCCAACACCACCACAACAGTGTTCTTTTCAAGGTTCAACCGTTGCAACTCGTCCATCACCAATCCTATCTGTGCATCAACAAAACTGACACAAGCATAGTAGGCATGCCTTGCTTCGCGATGGAATGTATCCGAGGATGTGTGATCCGTATGGGTATATTGATAGATTTCGCGGGAACTCTGTACCTGCTTGGGCAAACATTCCGGACGATAACGATTTTCTCCAATCGCCACATCTTCCCTTCGGTATAAGTCCCAATATTTCTTGGGTGCAATAAAAGGTAGATGAGGTTTGCGGAAACCTACTGCCAGAAAAAAAGGTTTCCCCTCAGCCTCCAACCTTCCCAGCACCTCCACAGCCTTTTGAGCTATTTTATGGTCTTCGTAAAGGCTGTCGGGCTTGTCTGCTCCCTCAAAATAAGGCCCTCGGTGGCTTTTTGGATGAAGATCGGATACGGGAACTGTTTCTTTCCACACGTTCCACTTGTTATAGCGGGCCCAATCGCCACTCGCCGGACTCACAATCCAAGGTGCTTCGCTCCAACTGTCCAACCGATCTCTGTATTGATGGAACACCTTTCCCAACGATACCGTGTGATAGCCCGCGTTCTTGAAAGCCTGCGGCAACGTTACCACCCCCGGCAAGTCTTCTTGTTCATAGGTCTCAGCACCCACAAACCGTCCTTTTGAAAAGTCGGGATAAATCCCCGTCAACAAACTGGCACGAGAAGCCCCGCTCACCGGAACATTGCAATACGCATTTTGAAAAAGAACGCCCCTGTTTGCCAACTTGTCGATGTGGGGTGTAATAACGGCTTCACTGCCATAGCACCCCAACTCAGGACGTAAATCGTCCACGATGATGAAAAGCACATTCATTTTCTTCTCTTGTGCCTGTACAAGGAAAGGAACACAGACGCAAGAAAGCATAACAAACGTCGGTTTAGAAGTAAAAGGATTGTTCATGGCATGACATCTTACTGATACGAATATGTACAAAGTTATATATATCTTCCTAAACGGATGGATAAACCTAAATCCAAAAAACCGGTTAACACTTCATTATTGTACAATTTTACCCCTTTTAGACGGATGTGTAAGCCGCACAATATCCTTTAAAAGTACCATCTAGTACATTTACTCCCATCAAATGAACAAATATTCCCCCTGTTTTTACGCAGTTCGCCCTATATTTGCATCATAATACCTCAAAACAAATGAATAGAAGTAAGACCAACTTGGGTTTGCCAACAAAACAGTAACTATCTACACATAATCGTATAACACAATGAACAAAACAAAAAAACACATCGGTTTAGCAATGGCGCTTTTGTTTTCGTGCGCATCTGTTCACGCGCAGTCATCAGACAACACTGAGCGGGAATTCATTAAAGAGAACATGGAGTTTGCCTCCAAACAATACAACCTAATGCTGAAAACACCGGCACAAGGCAAAAACGGTAGTGCCAAAATGCCACACAGTATGCGCAAGGACGGTACACCGGCCAAGGCCAGCATTTACATGTGGACAGCAGGTTTTTTTCCCGGAACACTGTGGTACATCTCCGACTACCAGAACGACAAGGCGCTGCAAGACTCCGCATTGGTTTACACCCGGTACATGGAACCATGCAAATCGTTCACCGACAATCACGACATCGGATTTATGATGTATTGCAGCTATGGAAATGCCAACCGCTTTGCTCCGAAAGCTGAATACGAAAGTATTCTGACCGAATCGGCCAAATCGCTCTGTACCCGCTTCCGTCCCAAAGCCGGCGTCATCCAATCATGGAATGGCTTCCGCTCTTGGCATGGTGATAAGGTATATGACTTTCCTGTTATCATAGACAATATGATGAATTTGGAACTGCTTTTCCATGTCAGCAAAGTAACAGGCAACAACGAATACAAAAAAGTAGCTATCTCGCATGCTGAAAAAACAATGAAAAACCAAATCCGCAAAGACTACAGCCACTTCCACATCATTTATTATGACAAAGAAACCGGCGAACCCATCAAGGGCGAAACCTCACAGGGATATTCCGATAATTCCTGCTGGTCAAGAGGCCAGTCTTGGGGCATCTACGGATTTACCATGTGTTACCGCGAAACCGGTGATAAACGTTTTCTGAAAACAGCCCAGGGCATGGCCGACTACTACTT
>CABSGW010000215.1 GCA_902477365.1 uncultured Prevotellaceae bacterium | reverse complement strand
TTATTCCTGGTGAAGTAGGGGCTAGTGCGGTCCAAAATATCGGTGCGTATGGTGTAGAGGCGAAAGACCTTATTGAAGAAGTGGAAGCCATAGCCATAGAAACTGGTGAACAACGTATTTTTAGTAATGAAGCTTGTGAGTACGATTATCGGCAGAGTATTTTCAAGAAAGAACTGAAAGGAAAATAATATTGTGACGTATGTGACATATCGTATGCATAAAGAATTTATTCCACAGCTGGGTTATAAAGCGCTTCAGATGGAGTTGAATAAAGCCGGTTTGTGCGAAGATTCTCTTTCTGCACATCAGTTGCGCGACCTTGTTATTGCGATTCGTGAAAGCAAACTACCCAATCCTAATATGCTTGGTAACGCTGGTTCTTTTTTTATGAACCCAGTTGTATCTCGTTCGGTGTATGAACAAATAGCCAAGGAGTATGAGACAGTTCCTCATTATGAGGTAGAGGATGGTGTGAAAATTCCTGCCGGTTGGTTAATTGAACAGTGTGGTTGGAAAGGTAAATCCTTTGGAAAGGCCGCTGTATATGAGAAACAGGCACTGGTTTTAGTGAATACCGGAGGTGCTAAGGGAGGAGATATATTGGCTTTGTGCCATCGCGTATGTAATGATGTGAAAATGCAGTTTGGCGTAACGATTTATCCGGAAGTAAATATTTTATGAAACTGACGTTTTTGGGCACGGGAACAAGTACGGGAGTTCCGCAAATAGGATGTAGCTGTGAGGTATGTACTTCGAATGACCAGCGCGATAAGCGGTTACGAACTTCTGTTGTGGTAGAAAGTAAGGATACTCGTATACTAATAGATTGCGGACCGGATTTTCGGGAACAAATGCTTCGTATTCCATTTGCACGTTTTGATGGCGTGTTGCTTACACATGAGCATTATGACCACGTTGGTGGTTTGGATGACTTACGTCCTTTTTGTACGTTTGGTGAAGTGAGTGTCTATGCCGATGATTATTGTGCAACGCATTTGGAAGAACGTATTCCGTACTGTTTTGTTTCTGATAGATATCCGGGTGTTCCTCGAATTAAATTAAGACGTATCGCTCCACATGAGTCGTTTTGTGTCGGGGATATTCAAATCACTCCCATACATGTGATACATGGTACTTTGCCGATATTGGGATATAGGTTGAACGATTTGGTTTATATTACCGATATGAAATATATAGAAGCGACAGAACAAGCCTACTTGCAAGGCGTCAAATGTGCCGTTGTAAATGGTTTGCGTCATGAGCCCCACTATTCGCATCAGACAATTGAGGAAGCGGTGAATTTTATATCCGGTATAGGAAACAATGTTCCAGGTTACCTGATTCATTTAGGACATCATGCCGGATTGCATGCCAAATCAGGCGAATTTTTGCCTCAGCATATTCATTTTGCTTATGATGGTCTTGTGCTGGATATTTAATAAACAGCTGATGATGAATTGAAGCGGATATTCAAATGTATCTTTGAAAAGCTTTTTTTCGAATTCGGCTTTCTATGCTGTATTTTAGCTCGGTCCAAGGTGAACGTAACTCATAAAAAGAATGTGCGAACAAATAGGAAGGCTCTTTGAGTGTCTGCATACTTTTTCGGATGCACAGTTCGCTTATCAATGGGTTGAGAATGATAAGTAGTACTAACAGGGAGGCGTGTATAAATTGATTGCATTGCATGCAATAGGCCATTCCTAAGAGGGAACTAATCCATTGAATGTATAGAAGCCAGCAGCCTAAGTGATAAGACATTCGTTTCCACTGACAGCTTTTCCGGATGTTTTTATAAGCAACCGTGTGTGCCAGGTATTGTGCATGCCATGATTGTTTTGATAACGGAGTCTTTATTTGCATTGTAGAAGCAGGTTGGCATTCTACGGCTACATTCTTATTACCCGTAAGTAACTCGGTTAATAAAATATCTTCACCATACAACCAAGATGTCTTCTTGCCGTATCCGTTTATTTTATAAAAAGCAGACTTCCTGAAAGCCATATTGTAAGCACTTCCTCCAAATGCTTTACTTTTAGGAAAAAATGGTTGTACACTGTCAAAAGTGATGAGTTGTTCTATGGTGTATTTCCAAGTTTGGTAGTTGTATCGTTTGCCATCGATAGGTGGTTTCGCGTACCCCATAACCATGGTGTTTTCTTCAGTAAAATGATGACTCAAATGTTGTAACCATCGTTCGCTGGCCGGATAAGCGTTTGCCTTAGCCAGCACAACCCATTCATATTTTGCAGCTTTTACACCTAGCGTGATAGCTAATTTATCGGAACATATATACCGTGTACCTGTAGGTACATACGTATGCCTGATGTTGGGATATGTTGTAATAAAGTGCTTGATGACCTCTTTCGTTTGGTCTGTTGAGGCATTGTCAACAAGGATGATTTCGAATAAAGGATAATTTTGTTGGATAAAATAAGAAAGTGTTGTTTGTAACTCTTTTGCCTGGTCCTGACAAATGATTACAACCGAAATGGGCGGAGTTCCTGAAGGGGATGTTTGTTGTTGCCGTCTGTTCTTTTTGTTGATACGATATGCCGATAGATAAACCGGTAGTCGGGTCAGTGTGCTCAGCATAAAGGATAGGGTTGATAACCCAATAAGAATCCATATGATAGATGATGGTGTGATAATCATATTCCGAATAAGTTTTAGGGAAGATATCGGCGGCGGAACTCAGCACATACAATGGACGTCGCAATAGCGACATTTAGACTTTCACTGGTTTGTCTGTTTTCCGGAAAATTAGGAATGTATAGTCGATTGGTGATGTGGGTGGCGACAGAGTCTGATATGCCATTCCCTTCGTTTCCCATTACAATGATTCCATTTGATGATAATTGCTGATGATAAATGTTTTCTCCGTCCAAAAATGTGCCATATACAGGAATTTCAGGGGAGAGTGAATGCAATAAGCCTTCAATGCCCGTATAGTGTATCTGTACCCTGGCCAAAGCCCCCATGGTAGCTTGCACGGTTTTGGGTGAAAAAGCGTCGGCACTTGAATGAGAACAAAATATATGCTCTATGCCAAACCAATCTGCCAGGCGGATGATTGTTCCCATATTTCCAGGGTCTTGTATCTGGTCTAGTGCCAGGCACAGATTATCGGTTGCAAAAGTTTGCAGCGCAACATTTACGGGATTTGGTTTTCGGAATATAGCTAATATCTGATGTGGAGTCTTTAAAAAACTTATCCGCTCCAATTCATCTTGCGTAATACTATCTGTTGGTATTTGAGGATAAGCAGTTAAGGCCGATTGAATATCGGGTGTGGCTGCTATATATTCACAGGGAAATGTTTGAAGTAGTTCGAATACTGTTTTAGCTCCTTCTGCAACAAACAGTTGTTGAGCATCCCTGTTTTTTTTGATACCTAGCGCTTTGATGAATTTGATTCGGTTTTTACTTATCATGGAATTGTCTGCTGTTTCTAAAAAAGAAAAGAGCGATTAAATAGCTATTTATTTAATCGCTCCTTTTCTTTGTACGCCCTCAGGGACTCGAACCCTGGACCCATTGATTAAGAGTCAATTGCTCTACCAACTGAGCTAAGAGCGCATCTTTTGTTTTGCGAGTGCAAAGATAGGAACTTCTTTTATTTTAACCAAATAATTGGACTACTTTTTTTACAAATTATAGATACCGGAAGGCACTTTTCTCTTCAGTACTTCAAGGTGTATATCTTTACCTACAAGAAGTCCTTGGGACTGAATGGCGGCCTCTACTGTTTTGCGGGCCAATTCCGGATGATTGTTTT
>CABSGW010000214.1 GCA_902477365.1 uncultured Prevotellaceae bacterium | reverse complement strand
AGAGTAAGTTCCTTTTTAATGAAATTTACTCTTCATTTTTTATCCATTTCACTTTATCGAATATAGTCGATAAAAACACCTCTATTTTATCGATTATATTCGACAAAATAGAAGATTACTAGAACTAAGACCAATGAAAAACGATCAATTGCTCCCTTTTCTTAAATATAAAAGAACAGCAACAAAACAAGATTACAAGCAATTACCACACCGAATCCTCCCAAAATCCAAGGACGAAGTTTACTTCCCTTCCCTGCAAAGAATAGAGCATAGAACATATTTACCATTATATTGCTAATGATAGCCTGCATACTACAAGCAGTAATTATCAATGCAGCCACACTACCTGTATTTTGCAACAAATTTAAGATGAAAGGAGTTATATCACTAAAACCGGAAACAAAAGACAAGAGATTTAATCCGCCTGTGCCCGCATACACTAACGTATAGTGAGTTAAGAAAGTGAATATCACAAAGAGTATGGCAAAAATCAAAGCAACTTTAAATTCCAACGGGTTGCTACTATCATCTTCTTCTGTTTCAGCAGGCTGGTCTTCCGGTCGTTTTTGCCGGGAATGGATAAACCAGGCAACAATAGCCGCGACTACAGCCATAGTCAACAGATATGGATAAATAGACAGGAAGATTTCTCTACTGAAAATAAGTATCAGTATCATAAATCGCAGAAACATCATGCTAACAGCCAGCAACATGGCAGCAACATAATCAGTCGCTTCCTGCTCTGATGCTTTTCGGCTTTTACGGGCAAGTACCGAGATCGTAGCCGTACTGCTGTATAATCCACCAATAATACCGGAAACTAACGTTCCGGATTCATGGAATACATATCTCTTTAATAGATAAGAGAGATAGGAAATGCCGGATACTACTACCGTTGCCAACCAGATAGAATAAGGAGTAAGATTAATATCCGGAATCAGATTCTTATGTGGAAGCATCGGCAAGATAATACCACTGATAGCTAGGAACTTTGCCAACGTAATCATTTCATCATTCTTCATTCGTTGCGCAAATTCCGTAAAAGTATGTTTGAGTTCAGTCAGCAGGAGCACAGTCACAACTACCATGACATAAAACCAGGAAGGTTGGGTAGCTACGATAGGAGCCATACAATAAGTAATCAGGGCAATAATGATGGTAGTTACACCAAAAACATGAAATTGTGATTGCTTTACATAATAGTTTAATCCCAACAGCAATCCCAATACCGCTCCACCTCCCATAAACAGACGCATATCCGTAGGGTCTAAGATATAAAGCAAGTAACCCAGTATACCAATAAAAGTAAAAGTGCGGTCAGTTCCGAAAAGAGTAGTCTCCCCCTCACGCTTCAGACTGATTCGACGTTGCGAAAGTCCAATTAATAAAGAAAACAAGGTTACTAAAACAAAAGTAACCAATTCACGCGGCACATAACTGTACAACTGTTCCATATCCATACACTGCTCTCTTTTTTATATAAGAACAAATATACGGTTTATTTGTTAACGCTCACCACGTTTTATACGGTTTTTTCATTAGCTGTGAATTATAGTAGCGTATGTCGCCCGTTACCTCCTCACCAATAAAGTCGGGTTTTACAAAAGCCTCATCTTCCGATTCCAACTCTACTTCTGCCACAATAAGTCCTTCATTCTCACCATAAAACTCGTCGACTTCAAATACATGTTTGCCACTACGTACCAAATAACGGGTCTTGTCAATAATCCCCGGTTCGCAAAGCCTCATCAATTCTTCTGCTTCTGATAAGGCCAGCTCCTTTTCCCATTCATAACGACTGGTACCGGAAGCATTAGAAGCTCCCTTTATTGTCAGATAACCTTTATCATCCCGAATACGAACCCGGACAGTACGCCCGCGAGCACTACTGATATACCCCTGCACAATATGACTCTGCGCAAAAGCCGAAGACTTGAATTCACCGATAACTAAAAATTTACGTTCTATTTCCTGTGCCATGGCACAAAGATAAATTAAAAATTGAAAATTGAGAATTAAAAAATGATAGTTTGATACCTCACATCATGTATCAGAAAACTACAATTCTCAATTTTCAAGTCTCTATTTATTTCAGAATCTCGTCATGAACTCAATCACGATTTTGTCCCGTTCCGATTCTTTTGGAACGCCGGAGTTCTTATAGAAATATTTCTCGAAGTTCAGTCGGAGGTCGGCAATGAAAGCTTTGGAAAGACTTAATGTGATTCCGCCTGTCACACGATGTCGGGCATAATCATTTATAATCAGAGCTTTTGTCGTTTCATCCATCTTACCATCACTATGATCGGTCATCATATCATAGCGAACCAGGAAAGAGATTTTATTGAACACTTTCTTTAATGGTAAATCGTAATTAATAAAACTATTCACCGCATGAACATCTTTAAATGCTTCGTGGCCGTACATTTTATATAAATATTCCGCCTCAATATGAAAACGATCATTCTGATAATAGATACCGGCATCATACATATTAATACGCACATTTTCCGGTTTTATCATTTGGGTGCTGAGTGTCAGATTCCAGTTCTTATTAGGTAATAGCTGTGCTTTTATGGAATAATTCAGCGTTTTGTGCCATTCCTTTTGATTGGTCAAACCGGAGCCGTTGAATAATCCTCCTTCAAGGATAAAAGGGAAGCCACCTTTATTCGTATAGCCAGCCGTAAAACCAACGTCACGCACATTTCCTACTTGTTTAGCTATGAATGAGCGATTTGCAAAATACTGTTGATGCGGTGAACGGTGAGCGTCTATTGTGAAAGGAACGCGCATCTGACCAATCGTAAAATTCAGGTCTTTCACCGGAAAAACACGTGCATACGCATCGAGCATCTTGATAGAGCCTTCATCGGAAAGGTCGATTTCCGCTTTATAAGCAACTATCGGATGCACATTTCCCGAAACACTGAAGCGTGCATTACGTACTTCAAAACGGCTTTCACTTGTTTCTGTCTGGTATTCGTACTTTCCCCGGATTGTTCCGTGAATCTCCGGCAGATAATCCTTAAACTCCATGGTCTGTTTATCCAGCATCTTACCATCCCCTGCATCTTCTTTTGCCTGTCCAAAGGCCATTGTCGCCAGCAAAAGCATAACGACGGTTGTTCTGATTCTACTCATTTCAGTTGTCTGCTACTAAATTCACGGCAAAAGTACAACTGTGAGGATACACGGAGATGACAAATTAACTACGGGAAAATGACAGAAAAGTTACATTTATATTACAGAGAACACAAATGCATTACAAAACAAAGAGTTCGCCACAAATTACGCAGATTAACACAGATCGGATTTGATATTTATCCTATCAATAACCAAACAATCTGGGTTAACCGTATAATTTGTGGCGAACTTATCAGCCGAAAAAGGAAAATGCGATCAGCATAATCAATGCCAAAATAATTAATGAGACGAACACTATTTTGACAACCTTCTGGGCTTGTTCTTCTTCTTTCTTACTAATTGCTACTTTTTTCTTCACCTTACCCATAATAGTTAGCTTTAAAGTTCAACGCTAACAAAGTAAGTACAAATCTATTAACTTTCCAAAAATAATTCTTGCTAATTTTATTTTTTATGATTCTTGTGAAGAAAACTCCATCAAATAAGCTTTGATAAAACCATCTATTTTGCCATCCATCACGCCGTTCACATCCGAGGTTTGATAGTTGGTACGGTGGTCTTTCACACGACGGTCATCAAATACGTAGCTTCGGATTTGAGAACCCCATTCGATTTTCTTCTTACCGGCTTCCACCTTCGCCTGTTC
>CABSGW010000213.1 GCA_902477365.1 uncultured Prevotellaceae bacterium | reverse complement strand
GGGGAACAAGGCATCGGTCTGAGCGAAGGACAGGCACAACGCATCGCCATAGCAAGAGCCTTGCTCCGCAACGGACATATTGTATTATTGGACGAAGCAACCTCAGCACTTGATGCCGAAACCGAACAGCAATTCATGGAGAACCTGCACCGCAACCACACCGGACAAACATTCATCTTTATCACCCACCATACCGCCGTATCACAGCAATGCGGGCAGGTTATCAACTTGTAAATCCTTCATTATAAATCGTCAAGCGCTTATTCTGCCTCACCAACCACCACAACTCCTTGTTCCTCCAACTGCTCTACTACGGTTTTCACATCGGCAACAGCTTCCTCGTAAGAAACCTCATATCGCTCTGTCAGACCAAGCGCCAGCTCATCCAGCGTGGCGCTTTTTTGTTGCAACGCCTTAACGATATCGACAGCCGTATCGTTCATCAACAGCATTTTCGAGAAATTGATTTGTTCACCACTCCCTATCAGAACATTTTCGCCGGCTACGTGCCGAACCAAAAAATCTTGCTTTATTGTTACTTTCATCTTCGTTGTTTTTAGTTAACAGTATGAAGAAGAAAAAGGCTGCGATCTGTTTTACCTTCGCAGCCTTTCTCTTTCCTCCTATTTTGTCTTTACATGCTTATCTCACAATTACCTTTGCCGGAGTCAACTCCATCTTTTCCGGACCACTCCAAGGACTTCTAGTCTTGATTGACTGGCTATTATCCTCCAAAAACGCTTTTTTCAAATCCTTATAAGAATAGACTAAAACGACATAATGAATTCGATTAAGCTCTGTAGTCATCCCTTCTATCTGTGTCCGAAAATACTTAGAACCATTATCTTTTACCAAGAAATCATTATCCACAGCCTCTCCACTAAATTTAATAAAAGCATAAATACTAAATTCCGTTGCAGGAATATTTTCATCTAACGGGGATAACAATATATGATCAGACTGATATCCATATCCCATATATGTAACAGCATCATCACCTCCTACGATATATTTACTTACATCAAAAGGTTTATATATCTGGTGATTTGTCACATAATATCCATTCCTTTTTCCTGGTATCTGAACCGGTTCATCCTTCTGTATATCATATTTATGTGCGAAGTTCGGACCAAAATAAAGTTTTACATAAAAATTTTCAGGGGCGTATCCCACTTCCTGTTTCCATGAATCTTTTGAAATTACATATTGCCTATCACCTGTCTCTGTTATTTTCTCGTTTACATCCGTAAACATAAAGTAAACCTTAAACCCTGTAGTACACCTTGTCAATTCTATGCTTGGCTTTTTCAGTAAAGCCTCAAGTCCTGCCCTATCATAAGGGTCGGCACTTCTTAGCAATTCAATATTATTCTTAGCATCTTCAACGAAAACATCACTTCCTGTCACTGGTGTTGCACCTTCTACCTTCGCCTCCCAATAAGGAGTTTCCAATGTAGAAAAGTACACTTTTTCATTCTTAAAGAACTTTATTACATTGGCCTCATCTCCATATCCTACAATATAGTCACCATTTTCCAACACTTCCAGTTCCAAATGAACTGCTTTTTGTTTCACATCCCCATCCTCTGCTTCTTCCTTCTTTAAAGGAATTTTCAGCGACTTATGATCCTTATCACTAGCATCTGCGGAATGAATATAAATATAGTCCAAAGGATATTCATCCGTAAATACTCCAGCACTTTGATCTACACCACGGGAAAGAATTTCATTATTTTCACCCCTTTCTGTTTGTAAACTCAAATCTGCAATATATACACCTGGTGTCACAATTGTTTCGCCTGTCACATCATCATTATTATCGCTACAAGAAACGAATCCAACCAACAATGTCAAAAACAATATGTTTTTTATTATTTTTTTCATCCTAACAATGTTTATGTCCCTATACTTATCTACTTCCTTCTCTCCAAGTTGTCCACTTATCATCTAAAAATTTCTCGCCTGAAACTTGAAAATGTTCAATACGTGTTTTATAGGTTGTGTCTGTAATTGAAATTCCCGGACTAGCTAAAGTTACTTGACACACCGACTCATTGAAATCCCATTCCACCGCTGTGATACTCGGCTTCACGTATTTACTTTTTGTTGTATTTGTTTTCATATCACTAATACTTATTTTTTGCAGACAAAAATACGGCTGATTCTTCAGATTCAGCCCAAAAACAAGTGGTAGATAAGTGACAATTGGTCACGAATAAGTGGCAATTTGTCCAAGCAATATTCTACCTCTATGATTCGTCACTACTACACAGCATGTCGGGTTGTTTGTATTGCCAGCTATACACGCGATTATCCCCCATTGTAAAGGCATATCGTTAGTGTACCATCCATTCCCTGAAAGAACGAACTGGGCTGTACGGCAAAACGGACTGGGCATCTCGTTGCAAGCAACTGGGCTTGGCGTTCCGATAGCTTCGGGCTGCAACGTATTCATTCCGCTCCGTCCACTGAATGCCCGCCACAGTGGCACGTCAGGGGCAAACCCCGGCTCTTGTGTTCTTGCATCCGGACAAGAAAAGGGACTATCCTTACACAGATAGTCCCCCCAGCTGCTAGCAACTCCCCTCGCTGCTAATGCGATTTCAACATTTAGCTGTTTATTTGGTGCAACTCTTGGTGCTGAACGCAACAAGCATCCAAACCATTTTTTCCTGTTCCTTCAGGTAACCGGTCATCAGGTCGGCCGTCACGTCGTCGCCTGCCTCGCCAGCCAACGCTATCACCTTGCGCTCTTCACCGATAAGGTGGCCGTAGGTTTCGAGAATGAAGTCGACCGCCTCGCTGCCGCAAGTAATGTCAGAAACCTCCTTTACCTGAGCCACTTTCAAGTAAGCGCTGAACTTGTTTTCGGGTACCCCACCCAAGGTAAGGATGCGTTCGGCTATTTCGTCAATTTTCTCGGCCGCATCGTTATACATGCTCTCGAATTTCTCGTGCAACACGAAGAAGCCGTGCCCCTTAATGTTCCAGTGCATACCGCGCAAGTTGGTGTAATGTACCTGGAAATCGGCCAATAACTGGTGTAATGCCGCTACAACGCCGGCCGCTTTATGCTCGCTTAAATGCAAATAATCTACTGTTTTCATATCCGTTCTGTTTTAACGATTTATACTATTTTGTTGTCTCTGGTGCAAAGATAGGGCGTAAACCCGTGCCCATCCAACAGATAAATTCTATCTTTGCATAGACAATGCCTATGTATCACCCCAAAAGCCCCTGTACATCATGACTCTGCAACAACTGGAATACATTCTTGCCGTGGACCGTTTTCGCCATTTTGCCAAAGCCGCGGCCTACTGTAACGTGACACAACCCACTCTGAGCGCCATGATACAGAAACTGGAAGAGGAGTTGGACACACGCATCTTTGACCGCAGCCAACAACCTATCACCCCCACCCCCATCGGCCTGTGCATCATTGAACAGGCACGGCAGGCGGTGGACCAGACCAACCGCATCAAAGAGATCATTGCCGAGGAGAAACATTCGCTGGGCGGAACATTCAGACTGGGTATTCTGCCGACCATCGCCCCTTACCTGCTGCCCCGCTTTTTTCCGCAACTGATGAAAAAATATCCCCAACTGAACATCAGCGTGGTAGAGATGAAAACCAGCGCCATCAAACAGGCGCTGCAAACCGGCGAAATAGACGCAGGCATTGTGGCAAGCCTGTCCGAGATGGACGAGTTCAACAAAACTACGCTGTTCTATGATCAGTTTTTTGCTTACGTGGCGCGCCAGGAGGCGCTCTTTGCCCACGAGGTGATACGCACTGCCGAC
>CABSGW010000212.1 GCA_902477365.1 uncultured Prevotellaceae bacterium | reverse complement strand
TTTTTTATTTCCCACTTTGCGGCGGCCTGTGTCAGCCGCACGAAGTCCCATCCCTCGTTCAGGGAGCGTTTCTGTGCCCAGGCCGACAGCCCCATCAGCAGACACAGCGCACCTAAAAGGTTGCTTTTGCTTATCCGATTCATTTTTTTGTTATTATCGTATGATCCAAATTGGGACAAAAATAACATTTTTATCGGCTCAAAGGCGTAAAAGCATTATTTTCTACACCAAATTGTTGACTTGCATCAAGAAGTTGGAGCCTCGAAGCTAAGTCGAGAACCAACAGGCCGAATGGGATGCGCGACCGCCTTAGCCGTGTCGGAACAGAAGAGATGCTCATGTCGGAAGAACGTCCTGCCCATCTGTAAAATTCCCTTTATTCCCGGATGTTCTTTTTGAGAGAAGGTTGTTTGTGTATTCCTAAGAATATGAATTTGCTTAATGCCTGCTGTTTGTAACTTTCTCCGATTTTAAAAATGCGGTTATCTACGATAAGCGAACTGCCGACCAGTTTCTTTACGTGACCGATATTAACCAGAAAAGAACGCTGGATGCGGATAAACTGATTTGAGGGTAGCCGTTCTTCAATGTGTACCAATGGGTATGAAAGGGTAAACGTGTGTTTTCTCGTGGTATAAATCTGACAGTAGCTTCCCTTTGCCTCTATCCATATGATTTCTTTAGCGACACACGCTCATATTCGTTTGGCATCTACATACAACTTTACACTAGAATTTCAGAAGGTTTTCGTTTCATCCTCTGAAGTTTCAAGTAGACCACTACTAACTTTATATACAGTTTCGATTGATTCAGATAGGTTTTGATACATACCTATTTTGTACTCCTTACAACGTTTATCAACGATAGCATTTTTTACTTCTTCTTTTTCGGAGTCATCATCTTTTTAATGGTTAAGGCTAATGATTTCGCTACCGATGGAATGACTGTCGGTAAGCATAAGAATACTTTCTTTTACCGTTGCATTTTGGGGAAATGAAAGTACGTAAAAGCTATTTTGATAAATTAGAGATCCTTCAAATGGAATTTTAAACAAAGAACCATTGGTGAAAAAAGCAATATTTGTTCTTTTCATGACGTTTGATTTTATGAGTTGCAGAACGACTTACTTCTCTGTTTGCGGGATGGTTTTCGTTGTGAATGCCGGAATGGCGAGATTCATCTTCTCGGTTACAGCCGCATCGTTGGTGTTCCACACTGCCATCGTTACTTTGTTCACGGTTATGATGTCCCCGATTTTTTTAAATATAGGCAGACTGTTGATATCCAATACGTCCAATTTAAGGGCATATTCCATACCATCAGGCGCTTCTCCTTGCACAGGGTCCTGGCCACCTTCGTTTTCCGTGGTTGTTTCACCGCCTTCAATTTGGAGATAACGTAAATAAGCCATGGATAATCTGACTTTCACCCCTTCTGTTTTTCCACCGAAAGCATTTCCGATTTCACTTGTATTGCCTTTTAACTTCGCAATAAGGTCGTTAATGTCTAAATCATCTGCGTGTTCAACATTTTGAGGTTCAACCAACAACATGATTGTTTTGTCTTTGTGAAAGACTTTCGCGTTAAGCGGAGTCTTTAAAAATTCCGCATTGAGTTCAAAATAAAGATTGTTTGCCATAATACCTTGATTTTTTAATTGTTCATAAAATCTTTGTTTGAGACACCCTATCTCTTTAATTTATAGATTTTCAGGTTCTTCATTGTGAATATAAAGAGTTGGGATGAATGATTTTTTATCGGTTTCCTGAATAGCTAATTATTTCTTCTGAAAAAGGATGATGAAGGATTTTATATTGGCTCATTCGGACATTGAATTTTTTATCAGAAAATAGTAAAGGATAAATGGTTATGAAAACAAAGAAGGTTGATAAAAAGAAAACGCTGGCTTATGCGATGGAATTTTGCTTCAATGAAGCATCCATCCTGTTCATGATGGGGAATACGATGTATGAGTATGTACATACGTTTATGATAGGCAACAATTGATATACTGAATTGTGTGATAGGTCTTTATGTGCTAATCCTTCAATTCCATGCTACGCTTATTGCCGCCTATAATAGGGCTTTGCGTAGGATTTGTTATCTTTGTACGCTAATCTTCAAATTATTGGAGAAATGACTAAATCGGAAATCGTAAAGGAAATACCTGTCAAAACCGGTATTGACAGCAAAGCGGTGCTTGCTGTTGTAGAAGGATTCATGAACGAGGTAAATAACATATAATTAGGTAAAAACAATGAAAGATCAGTTACGATTATTGAGAGACTGTATGAATAATGGTCGGCCGGCAGTCGTTTTTCAAGGGGATGACCTTTGTCTACCGGAGATTTTGGAAGCTGCCAAAGAAATTTATCGGAAGCATGGTTGTTCTGAAGAGTTTCTTTTCGATTGGCAATTACTTATTGATGAGATAAAGGCTTATCAGTTAGAAAGTCCGATAACCATCAAGTTACCGAAACTTTCTCCCTCGGAAATAGCACTGTTACGGAAAAAAATGAACAAAGACTAAGAAATCACCTTGTTTATTATTAATAGATACATAGATCTATTTTCTTAAAAAGCAGGATATTGTCTACATAAGCCCACGTCCGGCGGGCGATTCGTCGTCGTAAGTGGTTTTATCGATGATTTGTTTCGTCTTTTTTCCGCGATGCAGTTTCCAGGTCATTCTGAATAGCAGCATGTTGTTGTAATTGCTGAGGCGCAATCTGTTTTTGGAATAATAAGACGGAGTGTCTATGAGGTTGGTCTGGTGTTTACGGATGCCAAGTTCCAGAGGAGGGAGCGAGACCAGGGACAACTGGAGCTTGCGTTTGCACAACCATTTGTTCAAGGAAAATTCCCAAAGGTCCTGTCCGGTTTCGCCAAAGCCTTGCAACAAGGGGTAACGTATTTGGTTGTATTGGTAGTTCAGCTCTGTCATCAGTCCCCACTTTTCATGGTAATATTGTATGCCTGAGTTGATCAGCACGCCTGTGTTTCGGTTACGCGTTGTTTTACTTTTAATGTAATAATGGTTCACTTGGATGCTGTTGCTCCATACCAGGTTGGGGGTCAGTTCCCAGTCGTAGCTGAGGCCTACCAGAAGCTGTTGTAGGCGGTTGTTGCGGAACGAGGAAACGGTATTTCCTTTCTCGTCCGGATAGTAATAGGTGGATATGTCGTGCGGATTGTAGCTGAATTGTCCGGTCAGCGTCAGGTTATCCCAAAAAGTGGCATTCAGTTCCAGCGTGTGGGTCTGCGAGAGAGAACGCAATCCGGGGTTTCCTGTCTGGATCATCAGGGAGTCGATGCGATACGTGTCCGGTGACAACTGGTATTGTTTGGGATAGCTGGGGGTGAGGCTATAGTGTATTTGTCCCGAGAAGAAGCTTTCCGGATGATAGTCTACCATCAGTTCGGGACGCAACAGTCCGCGTGTGTCATGGTCTTGCCACAGGTAGTTACCTATCAGGCCGGCCCGTAATCCCCAGCTTTCTGCCGGATTGTACGTGATGTATCCGAACAATTGCGAACGCACGGTCTCCTGGTTGAAGCGCGATGCTTCGGCCAACCGGTCCTGATTGGTGTAGCGGTTGTACACGTTGAGGATTCCGGCATCTATGGTCAGTTTGTCTGACGCTGTGAACACGGCCGAAGCTTCCTGCGAAACGTATTCCTTTGTATGCTCATACTGGTTGCGGTTGGGTGTTTGCCGGCCCCACCGGTACTGGTAGCGGCTGTTGTCCCACTTGCGGTTGTAGTTCAGGCTGGCATGCAATTTCCATCTTTCGTTCAACGTACCTTGATAGGCCAGGCTGCCC